>NZ_VPDM01000030.1:0-39475 GCF_013417645.1 Acinetobacter sp. YH12236 | reverse complement strand
AGGTGCTGCAATGCGCAAGCTTATACATCTGTGTTATGGCGTTTTAAAACATCAGACTGCCTATCAAAGAGATTATTTAGTGGTCGAATAATCTCAAAACCTGATTGACTACCAAGACGGTATCTCACCTTTTGCAAAGGGGGACTTTTCTATGACTATGCCAACTCATCATCTTCAGGACGTGGAGTTTTACCTTCTGGTAATGGCTTTTCGCTATGCTTGTCACGAATGACAGATGGATAGGTCCAGGACGCATAACGGACCACCAGAATGGCAAAAGCCAAAATCAGAATCGAACCGGTAATAATAACCTGATCCATGCTGGCTTTGTGTGTATGCTGAATATCAGAAATCAGTAAACGGGTCAGGGCAGTAATCGCAATATAAATCAGGAACCGAACCGGCATATGATTGGTCTTGAAATAGATGCCGACCATGGCACCAAGTTCCAGATAGATAAACAGCAAAAGAATATCATCAATGGTGGCAAACTGTTTGACGGCCAAGATGTCAAATACGGTATGACCTGCGGACCAGATCACCATACAGCCAATAATGAACAGCGCAAGATAATGGAAACTTTCTACGGCAAGATTACCAAAACGGTCGAGGAGAGTTTCTATTCTTTTCACTTTAGACTCTGATTTACTCATGTTCTCCTCCTGATTTTTCATGTGAACTAACATGTGAACAGAAAAGAACTAGCAAAGATCATGCACAAAAAGAGAAAAATAAAATAAAAGTGAAATTATTCGAACTTTTGCACTTTTTTTGCACTAACTTGTTATATTGTATGAGAACTACATTGAATAAATAGGAGAAAAAAATGTTGGACAAAATTCAAACAAAAATTAGTCAATTGGAAGCAGGAAAAAAATTAATCTTGGGCACGGGGATCAAGGCTGAAGAGATGCAGAAGGTACTTGAACTGTGTGAATCTCTAGAGTCGCAAGGGGGAATTAAAATAGTGAATAAGCATTTCAATCCTAAAATAACGACGCAACCAGATACGATCTTGATTGAAAAAGTATAGTGTATAAAAAGCCCTGCAGATGCAGGGCTTTTTATATGGATTCAGGTCAAGATTAAGCTTGAGTCGTGAAGTAATCTTCAGAGAAACTCATCACTACTTCGCAACCAGCTTTCACTTTACTAATACGCAGTGCAAGTTCAGGCAAGATGCGTTGCGTGAAGTAACGCGCCAGTGCCAGTTTGTTTTGGTAGAACTCGCCATCTTTGCCTTTTGCAGCATTGGCAATGCGCGCAAACATATAAGAGAAGCTCAATAGGCCTACTGCGTGTAGATAATCAACCGCTGCAGCATTCGGGAATTCTGCATTTTCGCCAGCAGCTTCAAGCACGAATTGAGTCAATGATTCTACTTCAGTAGCTGCATCTAAAGTTGCATCTTTAATGAAGTTCAGGTCTGCATCTAACTGGTTCGCAAAGTCGCGAATTTCTTCGATGTATTCACCGATGTACGCACCGCCACATTTAATGGTTTTACGGCCGATCAAATCTTGTGACTGAACGCCGTTGGTTCCTTCGTAAATCTGTGAGATACGCAGGTCACGGATACATTGTTCCATACCCCATTCACGGATATAACCATGCCCACCAAAGACCATTTGTGCATCTAGGGTTGCCTGGAATGCAGTATCCGTCAGGTAAGCTTTTGCAATTGGTGTTAACAGCGCAACACGGTCATTGGCTTTTTTCACGGCTTCAGGATCAGTCGAGAACTTGGTGATGTCCAGTTGTTGACCTACATAGACTGCAAATGCACGAGATGCTTCATTATTCGCACGAACATTCAGCAACATACGACGTACATCACCATGTACTAAAATGCTGTCTGCCGGTTTAGCTGGTGATTGAGCACCAAGGGCACTACGACCCTGTAAACGATCTGTCGCATATTGCGCAGCATTTTGATAAGCAAATTCTGAGGCGCCTAGGCCCTGGATGCCCATAGACAGACGTTCGTAGTTCATCATCACGAACATGGCGGCCAGACCTTCATTTTCTTTGCCCACCAGGTAACCTTTGGCACCATCAAAGTTCATTACACATGTTGCAGAGGCCTTGATCCCCATTTTGTGTTCGATTGAACCAGGACCAACTGGATTACGTTCACCAATTGAACCATCTTCATTGACCAGGAACTTCGGTACGATGAACAGGGAAATACCGCGAGAGCCGGCAGGCGCATCAGGCGTTTTTGCCAGTACCAGATGAATAATGTTTTCAGCAAGATCGTGGTCACCACCCGTGATAAAGATTTTGGTACCGGTAATGCTATACGTGCCATCTTCATTACGTTCAGCTTTGGTTTTGATAATACCCAGATCAGTACCGGCATGTGGCTCAGTTAAGCACATGGTGCCTGACCATTCACCAGAATAGATTTTAGGAAGATAGGTTTCTTTTTGCTCTTGAGATGCATAGCTGTTTAAAGCCATACCTGCACCCACAGAAAGAAGCGGGTAGAGCATGAAAGATGGGTTGGTTGCAAACAGCATTTCATCAGAAAGTACGGTAAGCATTTTCGGCATTTCCTGGCCGCCCCATTCTGCATCGGCACCCAGACCGATCCAGCCACCTTCAGCATATTGTTTGAATGCTTCTTTAAAGCCAGCAGGTGTGGTGACATTGCCATTTTCATATTTTGCGCCTTCTTCATCACCGGTACGGTTCAGAGGAAGCATGACGTTTTGCGCAAACTTCGCCATTTCTTCAAGAATGGCTTCTGCTGTGGCAGTATCCAAGTGGGCAAGATTTTCATTCGCCTGCCAGAACTGTTCTGCATTGAAAACATCATTCAGGATGAATTTCATGTCAGCAAGTGGCGCGTTATAAATTGGCATAGTATGTCACCTGTTTTATTGTTTAATTGGATTGTTTTGGCTCAGTCTAAAGCATTAAAAATCTGAATGTTAGACGACTAAAGGTTAATTCTGTAACTCTTTATAAAGAAAAAGGACTGCCTGAAGATGACCGTCCTTTTTCTTATTATGCATTTAAAACTGCATCAGCTTAGAATGCGAAATGTTCAGCATCTAAAGACATAAGCGGTTCTACACCAGTTGCAATCACGTCAACGTGTGAACGAACACGTGGCAGGATTTTCTTGAAGTAGAAGCGTGCAGTCGTCAATTTAGCATTGTAGAAGTCTGCATCAGTGGTACCTGCAGCAAGAGTCTCTTGAGCAACCAGTGCCATACGAGCCCACAGGTAAGCCAGTGTTACATAACCAGAGAAGTACAGGTAATCCACTGCAGCTGCACCCACTTCTTCAGGGTTTTGCATCGCACGCATACCAATCTGCATGGTCAGGTCGCCCCATTCTTTGTTCAATGCCGCAAGCGGTTCAACAAATTCTTTCATTGCAGAATTGTCTTTGTTCGCTTCCGCAAATTTGTGGATGATCTTAGTGAAGTCTTTCAACATTGCACCTTGAGTACCCAATACTTTACGGCCTAACAGATCCAGCGCTTGAATTTCAGTGGTACCTTCGTACAGGCAGGCAATACGTGTATCACGTACGATTTGTTCCATGCCATGCTCAGAGATAAAGCCGTGACCACCGAAGACTTGAACACCATGTTTCGCAGCTTCTGAACCAGTTTCAGTCAGGAATGCTTTTGCGATTGGAGTTAATAGCGACAGGATATTGTCAGCGAACTTGCGCTCTTCTTCAGAAGTACCTTGTTCAACCACATCAGCATATTGAGCCAACAGGTAAACCAGTGCACGACCACCTTCAGCAAATGCTTTTTGAGTTAAAAGCATGTTACGTACAGCTGGATGAACAATAATTGGATCAGCTTCTTTTTCAGGTGCCTTAGGACCCGAAAGAGAACGCATTGCCAGACGGTCTTTGGCATAAGTTAAAGCGCCTTGGAACGCCGCTTCAGATGCAGACAGACCTTGTACAGCAGTACCGATACGTGCAGTGTTCATGAAGGTGAACATGCAGTTCAGACCACGGTTTTCAGGACCGATCAGGAAGCCTTTGGCGTTATCGAAGTTGATGACACAAGTTGCGTTACCATGGATCCCCATTTTGTGTTCGATTGAACCACAACGTACGCCGTTACGCTCACCGATTGAACCGTCAGCATTCAGGTTGAATTTTGGTACGATGAACAGAGAAATACCTTTAGTACCTTTAGGCGCGCCAGGCAGACGAGCAAGTACGATATGGATAATGTTCTCTGCCATGTCGTGTTCACCAGCAGAGATAAAGATTTTCTCGCCAGAGATTGCATAGCTACCATCAGTTTGTGGTTCAGCTTTAGTGCGGATGATGCCGAGGTCAGAACCTGCATGAGATTCAGTTAGACACATGGTACCTGTCCATTCACCTGAAACCAGTTTAGGCAGGTAAGCGTCTTTTTGTTCTTGAGAACCGTGGTGTTCTAAAGTACGAACTGCACCATGAGATAGACCAGGGTACATACCCCATGCCCAGTTCGCAGTACCCACCATTTCAGAAAGAGTGATACCTAAAGAATTTGGTAAGCCTTGACCGCCGTATTGCTCTTCAGCAGAAAGAGAAGGGAAGCCTAGCTCGATGTATTTTTGGTACGCTTCTTTAAAGCCAGTCGGTGTTGTTACAACGCCGTCATTCCAGGTACAACCTTCACGGTCGCCTACTTGGTTTAGAGGAGATAATTCATTTTCACAGAAGTCAGCTGCAGCTTCTAGGTACTGATCAACCAACTCACGGCTTACGTTTTCTTGAAACGCAGGAAGTTTTGCGTAATGTTCTTCAGCATTTAATAATTCGTGTAGAACGAATTGCATGTCACGTAAGGGCGCTTTGTATTGTGGCATATCGGTTTCCTCAATACTGGTTTAGACCAGCGTTATCATCCTAAATTAATTGAAACGTGCCTTCAGTGACACGTATTGCTATGAATCTAATCGTGCAACATCTTGCCCGGCCATACAAGCTTTCAGGCGGCTTTCTTGGTGACTATAAAGTCAAAGATTAATCTGCACGGAACAGTAAACATGTTGACTGCAAAGACTTTTGTAGAAATTAGCAGAACATGAATGGTCAAAAGAGGACTGAGGAGTCAGCTATAAAAAAAAGGCACCCGAAGGTGCCTGAATTTGAAGGAATAAGAAACGTAGAAGAAGATTAAGATGCAGCTTTAGTCATCTTAATGGGTGCATTCGGCTGGAAGTGCACGATACATTGACCATCAATAGTTTGAGTACCCGCTTTCACTTGAACGGCCTTGCCGTGGGTTTGACCTTTACAAGCGTTGGCAAACGCAGTTTGTAGAGCCTGACGTTCTGATAAACGCTGATCATACTGTTTAACCATTTCTGCACGTTGACTATCCGTTAATGCTTCTCCACGGTTCATACCACCTCGGAATTCACCACGCATTGGACGATGTTCACCGCGCATACTACGGAATTCACCACGTTGACCTGTGATGCCTTTATGGTCAGGTTTGAAAGAAATCTTGCATTGCCCATCAATGGTTTTATCACCCGCCTTGATTTGGACTGCACTACCTACAGCTTTACCGTCACAGGCCTGTTGAATCTGTTTATGCAATTGCATGCGTTCTGCACGAGCGGCTTTGAATTGTTCGCGTTGCTCTGGAGTGAGACGATGCTGTTTTTGACCTTCATGATGTTTCATCATACGAGAATGATCTTTCTGCTCATTCACGTTGCTCGTAGATTGACAGGCGGTCAATGCACCCATCGATAAAACACTGGCACTGATTAAGGCGATTTTTGTCATTGCTTTCATGTTTTTACCCCATTCAAGAGCTGATTCTTTTTGATGAGTAAAGATTAAATAATAAAGATGAAGAAACAATGGAGAGTTTTTTAAGTCTGTGTTCGCTACAATAATGAATATAGAGAAGAAAAACTGAGATTTTTACTTTGAAGATTCGCCGTATTCCGATTGCATTACGTCTGTTTTTGACTGTTTTATTGACCACCCTGGTAATTACCACGGTGAGTCTGGGCGTATTGCACCTGAATATGCAGCGCAACTTTACCCGCTATGTGGCGGATGTAGAAATGCAGAAGCTGGATCATGTAATCGAGAATCTGGCTGATGTCTATACGGTATATGAAGACTGGGGTAACGCCATTCAGGCGCAGATTCTGCAAATTGAAGGTGAAGCTGCACCGGATGATTATGACCGTTTATCGCGCTGGTGGTTGCGGCGTCAGTATGATATTGCCTTACAGCAGCGTTACTTTCAGGAGCAGACCTTAGCCACTGTAGCGCCTTCAAGTATGGTTGAACCAAATCTGACATCGCGTTCAGTCAATGAAGAAGAATTGCGTATTCTGGCATCTAACCTGCCTTCACAATTCCAGCCCTTTGAAGGTTTAAGATTTCCACTTAGTTCCAATCAGAACCTGTTTAGAACCGACCGTAAAGACAATAATGGCGGTCAACAGTCAGTCCAGCAGCCCACTGGCAAGAAGCAGTTCATCCAGATGCCAGATCGTCTGGGTCTAAGTTCACGCCTGTCACTCTATGATGCCAAACGGCGTTTTGTAGTAGGTGAGGCGTCAGATGAGCAGATTTCCTATCGTCCAATTATGGTTGAAAACCAGGTGGTCGGTTATCTGGGCTTGAAACCGGTTTTAGACCAAGATGATGCTTTAAGTATTAATTTCTTTAGTAATCAGAAACGTTACCTATTTTTAGTTTATGGTTTAAGTATTCTAGCCAGTCTGATTGCTGCATTATTACTAGCAACTTATTTTAAAAAACCGATTCAGCGTTTGTTGAACGGTACGCGTGAATTGACTCGCGGTAATTATCAACATCAAGTGAAAGTGAAACGTAATGATGAGCTGGGTGATCTGTCTAATGAGCTGAATCAACTGGCCGTGATTTTGGATCAGCATGAAACTTCACGCCGTCAGTGGGTAGCAGATACCTCACATGAACTGAAAACTCCGCTGGCAGTCTTGCAGGCACAAATTGAAGCGATGCAGGATGGAATCCGTAAACCGACACCAGAGCATTTTGCGTCGATGTTGGCACAGGTAACCAGCCTGAAAAAACTGACTCAGGACTTGGCAGCTCTAGCGCAGGCTGATGCCCAGCAATTACAGTTTTACTATGCAACTGTAAATCCATGGGAGGTGGTGCAGCAGGAATTAATGAACTTCCAGCCTAAATTTGAACAGGCTGATCTGAAAGTGACTATTGAAGGTGACGGTGCTGAAGTCGAGCTGGATCTGGACCGTTTCAAGCAGATTGTAGCTAACCTGCTTAGCAACAGTATCCGTTATACAGAAGCCGGTGGTCAGGTACATATCCATACCGAACAGAATGAGAAAGAATGGACTTTATATGTCGATGACAGTCCATTCGGTTTGACTGATGAGCAGCTGGCCCGCATTGGTGAGCGTTTCTATCGTGTTGATGATTCGCGTACCCGTGCCACCGGTGGGACAGGCTTGGGTCTGGCCTTATCTTGTAAAATTACTCAGGCTATGGGTGGTAGCTTAAGCTTTGCACATTCACCATTAGGTGGTTTACGATGCAAACTGAGCTTTCCTAAACAAATGAAACCATAAAGGAAAATATATTCATGAAACATATCATGCTGGTTGAAGACGAAGTCGAACTTGCCCTGTTGGTGCGAGATTATCTAGAGGCTGCTGGTTTTGAAGTCAGCGTGTTTCATGATGGGCAAGAAGCATATAACAGTTTTACCCAGCGTAAACCGAGCCTGATGATTTTGGACTTGATGGTGCCGCGTATGGATGGTCTGACCATTTGCCGTAAAGTACGTGAGCAATCAGACTTGCCGATCATTATGGTGACTGCGCGTACTGAAGAAATTGACCGTGTACTGGGCTTGAATATGGGCGCGGATGACTATATCTGCAAGCCATTTAGTCCAAAAGAACTGGTTGCCCGTGTGCAAGCCGTATTACGCCGTTTAGACCGTAAAGCTGAGCCGGAAAGCAATGACCTGTTCCGTATGGATAAATCACAACAGCGTATCTGGTACCAGCAAAAAGCCTTGAATCTGACCCCGACAGAATTCCGTTTGCTGGAGCTGTTCCTGGAGCATGTCGGCCAGGTGTATTCACGCGCACAGTTACTGGATCATATCAATCCGGACAGTTTTGACGTGGCAGACCGTGTGATTGATAGTCATATCAAAAACCTGCGTCGTAAAATTTCAGATGCGGCAGAAACCGGAAACCGTCATGAATGGATTCAGGCCGTGTATGGTGTAGGTTATCGTTTTGAATATCCTGAAGACTGATATTCGAATTCGTTAAAGAAAAGCGGATAGACTTCTTGGTTTGTTCGCTTTTTTATTTCTGAAAATAATCAATATAAGAGAGCCAAAATAATGAAAATCATCATTCGGGATGAACAGCTAGAAGATATTCCAGCCATTGCTGCATTGACTCAAGCAGCTTTTCAAAATGCTACCCATTCAAGTCATACTGAACAATTTATTGTAAATAGTTTGCGTAAACATGGGCAGTTAACGATTTCTCTAGTTGCTATAAAAAATAACCAGTTGGTAGGCCATGTGGCTATTTCACCTGTTACTATTTCTTCAGGTGAATCTGACTGGTACGGTCTTGGCCCAATTTCGGTATTACCTGCAAAACAAGGACAGGGAATCGGCACTTTACTTATGCAGGCAGCTTTAGATCGCTTGCAAAATTTGGGTGCTCATGGATGTGTAGTGCTCGGTGATCCTCAATATTATGGTCGTTTCGGATTTAAGGCTTTTCCAGAACTTTACCTAAAGGATGTTCCACCAGAATATTTTCAAGTCATTGCATTTAATGGATCTATTCCTCATGGGAAAGTGGTTTACCATAAGGCGTTTAATGCGACACAATAATTCATCAAAAACGAGCTATTTCTATTGAAAAGTTATGGAGCATTAAAAGGTAAATAACTTTTAAATAGCATCTATTATGAAATCAATTATTTGTATTTCTTTTTATCTGAGTAGATACAAAAAATAAAAGTTTAATAATTAATAACTTAAATTTATGTATTAGTTGATTAGTTGGATACCCGCTACAATTCGGTTTTTTATTCATCATGAGAGCGTGTCTTGGAGAGTGAAACACCGCAACTACAGCGCCGTTTAAAGAACCGTCATATCCAGCTGATTGCTATGGGCGGGGCCATTGGAACCGGATTATTCTTAGGGTCCGCACAGATTATTCAGTCCGCAGGACCTTCCATTATTCTGGGCTATTTGATTGGTGGTTTGATTGCATTTCTGATTATGCGCCAGTTGGGCGAGATGATTGTGCATGAGCCTGTGACTGGTTCATTCAGTTATTTTGCATTTAAATACTGGGGTAAATTTGCAGGCTTTTTAACCGGCTGGAATTACTGGATTTTATATATTCTGGTCGCAATGACAGAGCTGACCGCCATTGGCAAATATATCAATTACTGGTGGCCACATATTCCAGCCTGGGTATCTGTACTCATTTTCTTTTTGACGGTAACACTTGCCAACTTGGCTAATGTCAAAATTTATGGTGAATCTGAGTTCTGGCTATCGATGATTAAAGTCCTTGCCATTATTGCAATGATTATCTTTGGCATATATTTGCTCGTCACTGCTGATGCAACCTCAACCTCTTCGATCAGCAATTTATGGATTCATGGTGGATTTTTTCCGAATGGCTTTGATGGGCTGTTTTATATGCTCGCCTTTATGATGTTTGCCTTTGGCGGCATTGAGCTGATTAGTATGGCAGCGGCAGAAACCGAAAATCCTGATAAGAACATTCCACGTGCTGTAAATCAAACTGTGATTCGGGTATTTTTATTTTATATCTGCTCGCTTGCCGTATTACTTTCACTCGTACCATGGAATCAGCTGAATTTAGGCGATTTAGATCATAGTCCATTTGTAATGATTTTCAGCCAGATGGGGATTGAATGGGCTGCACATTTACTGAATTTCATTATTTTAACTGCTTCACTTTCAGTTTGTAATAGTGGCATGTATGCCAATAGCCGTATGTTGATGGGGCTGGCTCAACAAGGGAATGCACCGCAATTATTTAAGAGCGTGAATAAACATGGTGTGCCTGTGGCAGCGGTATTGTTTTCGGCATTTCTGATCTTTGGCTGTGTGATCCTGAATTACTTTATGCCTGAAAAAGCATTGAGTTACCTGATTTATATTGTGGTAGCAGCTGCGGTATTGAACTGGATGATGATCAGTTTGATTCATTTGAAATTTAGACAAGCCATCAAACGAAAGGGGATTCAAACCGGATTCCCAGCGATCTTTGCGCCGTTTAGCAACTATTTTGTTTTAGCTTTTATGCTGATGATTTTATATATCATGTGGACGCAAGGCTTTATGTTGTCAGTGTTGATGTTGCCTGTCTGGATTGGCTTGTTATTTGGGGTGTTTAAGTTGGTGAAGAAAGAGGCTTAAACTAGCAAATGGACTCGGATGAGTCCATTTTCATATGTATACATCTAAGCATTACTTTAATTTATGGTGAATGACTTCTTTAAACTCAGCCATAGTTTCACATTGATCAAAAATTTTAAAATATTCTAAAGCAACATTTCTAGCTTGATTAGAAATACGACTAAAATGTGCTGGGTGAGGGACTCTTAGAATTAAAATCTCGTCGTTCCAAATTTTCATGCTGAATTTATCAATAGGTTCTTTTAATAACAATCGATCATTTGAAGTAAGGTGTAATTTTTCCTCTAATTTAGGGAAATTATTGTGGTACTGCCCAACAAAAAAAATAACACGTGGTTGAGTATCTTTGATTTGCTGGGATAAATTTAGAATAGACAATTCTTGAAGATACAAGAAAATATCCTTATATGTTTTATTTTTACTTAAAGTATTGAATGAGGCTTTTTTATAGTCAAATAAATAAAAATTTAGCCATTGAATAGGTTCTTGATGATTTTGAATTTTAATTTTTTTTAGAAATTGTAAAAAACTACTATGCTTAGGTGATTGAGAGTAAAGCTCTTGATGACGACGAACACTATTTTGAATCACAGTGTCGAAATTAATATCTTCATTTAAAAAGTTACTTAATCGACTTTGCCAACCTTTTGTTTCTTGACCAACCAGCAACACCTTATTCTTTGATGAATAAAAATTTTCATCCAAGAATGGAATAAATGGATAACTTAAATGATGTAAACATTCTTTTTGTTCTGTCGGGATTTCAATTAATTTTGATCTTAAATCAATTAATGTGCTGTGTTGGTTAATCATAGTTTGAGTGATTTTTAACATCTTAATATTATTTGATTTAATCACGTTATCTTATGATTGAACAAGATAATTGTAATGGATGAGAGGCCATTTTATAAGGTTGAAGTTCCAGACTTATTTTTCTAATGTTCGTAATAAGTCAATTCGTACTTTTTCTGCTTTCTTTAATTTCAATATTACTAATTCATAAGAATCCTGTACTAGGTCCTCAACCAGAGATTCATCCAGTTGATTATCTTCATACACCGAGATCCAGTGCCGTTTATCCATATGCCAGCCTGTATGGATATAAGAATAAATATCTCGCAGCATAGCAGCATGATCAGGCGCTACTTTTAAATTAATGACAGCTTTGCCTTGAAGATAGAACTGAAGCATAAAGACTTTACCTAGCACTTTGAATACATCACAACCTTCACCGAAAGGCTGAGTCACAGTGACTTCAGGTAAACTTATCGCTATCTGTGCTGAGATTTGATGTAAGGTCATAAGTTATGAATAAATCAAAATAAAACTGTGGATAATGCTTAAATTGTCCACAGTTTTTGGTCGTCTTGTGAATAAATTAAGATGAACAACTCACCATGACTTCAGGCACATCACTTGGCAATGGCCCTAGATCTTCAGGGTGTTCCAGATCCGGCTGTTTTAAATAAGGCTGACTCAATAATTTAAACAGGCGATCGACTTCGGAAAAGTCATCCCGCTCAGCCAGTTCAATGGCTTTCTGTGCCATATGATTGCGCAGGATATAGTGTGAATTGACGAGTTGCATGGCGGCATCTAATTCTCCAGTATCCTGATGTTCGCGGATCGCTTCATATTGAGTCAGGAATGCTTCAAACTGACGGCGATCCAAACAATCATCCTTGATTGCTTCATATTCATGATTCTGCAGGCGAATAAAGCTTTGCGTATAGTCGAGTTGCTCGCTTTGTAAGATTCTGAGAAAAGCCATGGCGCAGTCAAAGCTGTCTTTGTGAAAACTCGGTAAGCCCATTTTCTGGTTTAGGCCATGCTTATAATGTTCCAGGAAGGTCGGTTCATAATGTTCCAGACATTGGGCCAGATCCTGTTTCCATTGTTCTTCATCATAGTTTTCAGGACATAATGGAATCAGGTTATTCAGCCACATCCACAAGTTCCAGTGGCCGATGCTTGGTTGCTGCTGATAAGTATAGCGACCCTGATAATCCGAGTGGTTATTAATCCAGTTGGGACGGAACCGCTCCATAAACCCATACGGGCCAAAGTCTAGCGTTGAACCGGTAATATTCAGGTTGTCAGTGTTCATGACACCATGCGCAAATCCGACCAGCTGCCATTTGGCAATCATCACTGCCGTGCGCTGAATCACTTGGGTAGCAAATGCCAGAATAGGCTGTTCTGCTTGCAGACATTGCGGGTAATGCCATTCCATACATTTTTGTGTGAATACAGGCAGCAAGTCTGGCTGATACTGATTGATCCATTCAAAATGTCCAAACCGGATATGACAGTCAGACGTCCGTAATAGCATCGCGCCCGGTTCCAGTTTTTCACGCTGTACACCTTGAGCGGAAGAGGTAAAGCCGACAGCATTACTGGATTCTACACCTAGCGCATTTAAGGCATGTCCGGCCAGATATTCCCGAATTACCGAGCGTAAGACTGCACGACCATCTCCCATACGCGAATACGGCGTTGCACCAGCACCTTTCAAATGCAGGTCAATGGTCTGGTTATCTTTATCTAGAATCTGGGCGATTAATAAACCACGTCCATCACCCAGTTGTCCTGCCCATTGTCCAAACTGATGGCCAGCATAAACCATGGCCAAAGGTTCAAACTCGGCAAAGGTTTTTTGACCACTACAGATTTCGACCCATTGTGCTTTATCTTCCTCAGACCATTGCAGTTGATCCGCAAGCGCAGCATTAAAATGTCCCGCTTTAACACCTTTTAAAGGTAGTGGGGGCTGATGATGATAAAGACGAGGAGGGAGAGTCTGATATCGGGAATTAAAGTACATGGCAGTTAAAATATTTAGGCAATAGAAGCAATATAACAAAGATCTCTGTTTAAAACTGTTGTAAAAGGAAAGTATAAGTAAGACGAGTAGAAATAAAAAAAGCCCCTGATTTCAGGAGCTTTTTTAAGAATTCAAATCTTATTGAGAGACAGGCGCTTTTTTCAAATTACGTACTAACAGATTCAGTGTTTCACGATGATGGGAAAGACGCTGTTCAACCAGCTGGAATTCAACTTTAAGTTTGTCATCCATCTGGTGAATCTTTTCTGCTACAGCCGCCTTTTTCACCTGTATTTCCTGTTCTTTCAGTTTGGCCCAGTCATTCAATGTTTGAGTAAAAGCTTCATATTCCTGAGCGATTTTACTTTTCACATTGATAATGTCTTCATTGACATTATGACCATATACCGCCAGATCCTGCTCAGCATATTTAAACTTCATTGCCAGTTCAGCTTTTTTGATATTAAAGCTTGGAATACGGCGCAGATTTTTAGCCAGGCCCAGTTTAGAGCAAGTCCAGATTAACCATTTGGTTGGATCATATTGCCACCATTTCACGCCATTACGGTAATCATACTGGAAGATGTGATGATAGTTATGATAACCCTCACCCCAAGTCGCAATCGCTAACCAGAAGTTGTCACGTGCAGTGTTTTCATCCGTATAAGGACGTGAACCCCACATATGGCACAGTGAGTTAATGAAGAAGGTCACGTGATGGCTCAGGATTAAACGAACCAGACCACCCAATAATAATACACCCCAGACATCGCCTACAGCCCAGCCGATTGGCAAGAGAATCGCAGCGTGTACTGCAATTACTAAAGGCACATAGTATTTGTGCTGGAACATAACGACTTTGTCGTTTTGCAGGTCTGGTGCATTCTTGTAGTTGGGTTCTGCAGCAGGATAGTCACGCAGCATCCAGCCCAGGTGTGCATACCAGAAGCCGTTATTAATTGAATATGGGTCTTTTTCCACGTCATCGACATGACGGTGATGGGTACGGTGACCTGAACCCCAGTACAGAATACTGTTCTGCACCGCAAAGGTACCCATGATCATTAAAATGATTTTTAAAGGTAAAGTCGCTTCATAAGCACGATGTGCCCAAAGACGATGATAGCCCGCTGTAATCCCCAGGCTGCTAACGCCGAGCAAAACAAACATACTGATCCAAGCGGCAAGGCTAAAATCATGGTGATACGCATATAACGGAATCGCGATAACAGCTACAATGGGTAAAACTACCAGAGCAAACACGGCGACCCAGTTAATTGGGGCTTGAGGTAGGGGAGCATTCATCTCCAACAGCACTCCTGGAACCTGGGAAGGTATAACAAAAAGCAGAGGCCGCTATTGTTTATTTTAACAGCGGTTAAGTCATTCATATTAGCATGCTCCCTAGGGCATCACTAGCATTATTGTACGGTTGTATTGTACTTGTCGGTAACAGAATAAGCAGGGTGAAAACTACCATTTTCGCGGGCTAGACAGGCTCTGATTTCCGAGTAAATCACTGAGATTTTTGAAGCTTTTAATCAAATTTATTTTCTGAAAATGAGACAAATGAATGTTTATTTTTTATACTAGATTGCAGAGAAATAAATTTGTAAGCAAACCCGTAACCCAAAGTTAAACAAGATTACAGACAGGCATTCTTCTTTAAATTATTTTTCAAGGCTTAAAGAAAAATAATCTATATATAGAATCTTGCATTTTGGGTCATTTAAAGATGTTGCATCATTAACTTCGGATAATCGGTAATGAGACCCTGAATACCCCAGTCGCGTAATTCTTTGGCACGATTAACATCATTTACGGTCCAGACGCTGATGGTGAGTTCGGCAGCTTGTGTGGCCTGAATAATATCTTTGCTGGCCAGTTCATTCATCCAGCCAATCTGACAACAGCCAAGTTCTAAAGCTTGATCAATCGCCTGATATTTCACATCTGTTTCAATCAGAAGGCCGCGTTTTAAACTGGAATTTTGCTGTTGCAAAGCCTGATGGATTTTAGGATCAAAACTGGTAATCACGACTGACTGCTCATAACCCTGTAACTGCTGTTCAAGCTCAAGCGTGATTTTTTCAGCATCGGCCTGGCTCGCTACACTTTTGACTTCAACTTCAATATGGTCAAAGTTATGAATCACGGTTAAGGTCTGATCCAGCATAGGAGTGACTTCGACCTTGTTCCATTCTGACCATTTTACTGCGTGATTATATTGACTGAGATCCTGACGGCTACATTCGTAGAGGGGCTTTTGCAAACCGGTAGTGCGTACAAAATTATCATCATGCATGATGATCAGGGCATTGTCTTTAAGCTGGCGTACGTCAAATTCGACTGCGCGAATCCCGATATCCTGAATATATTGAAAACCGCCTAGTGTATTTTCAGGCGCTTCCCCACGCGCACCGCGATGTCCGATTATGCGCATGCTGCGATAACCTGAAAAAGTGAAGATGAAAACATAATGATGAAGAGTTGTGACAGGAGTATTGCAATATTCTGCGCCTGAAACACTTTGTTGCAAATACCGTTGGCGCAGAATTTTCCGTGCAATTTAATACATTTTAGTGGATTTATTGATCAATGGTCTCGTTGATATTTTTTTGCCATAACACCTCGGAACCACCTTCAGCACGTTGTAAGGTGCGTGAAGCCACAAACAGCCAGTCAGATAGGCGATTTAATAGCTGCAGGGACGTCGCCTGAATATTCTGGTCGCGTGAGTGAACCGACATCACGCTGCGCTCTGCACGACGGCACACGGCACGGGCCTGATGAGCAAAACTGCAAACTAAAGTACCCGCAGGCAAAATAAAGTCTTTCAGCATCGGTAAAGCTTCATTCATGCGATCGATGTCATTTTCCAGATAATCAATCGAGACTGGTTGAACCAGGTTAAAGCCAGGAATACATACTTCACCACCCAGATCAAACAACCAGTGCTGGATCAGGCTTAAAGATTTATCCCAAGCGGCTTGATCTTCAATTGTGCTTGCTGAAATTTGTGCACGTAAAACCCCAATGATGGCATTCAGTTCGTCGACATCACCCAGCGCTATGATACGCAAATCATCTTTGGCTACACGTGAACCATCACCCAGTCCGGTAGTGCCCGAATCGCCTGTGCGCGTGTAAATTTTACTTAAACGGTGACCCATGAGAGTTCCTTAAATTATTGCATGCTGTAAATAAAAAGAATCATGCCATAGGCATGACATGATTCTCAAAAGTATTTGCTTGGATTGGAATGAGCTTAATATTTAAAAGTCACGCCGGCAGAAGCGAGGCGGCCTTCATCAACATAATAATTATTCCAGTTGTATTCGATCTTATGACGCACATCACCGACATTTTCTATGTTGGTAAATACTTTGACATGTGGGTTGATATTCCAGTAAGCATTTAAATCGACGGTCGCATAGCCCGGATTATGGTCTGAATCACTCCAGCTTTTTGACTTGGAACGGGCAATAAGAGAAGCACTCATCCCATAAATTTCATTTTCCAAACCTGTGGTCAGAGTGAGGGTTTGACGTGGTCGTTTAGCTAACTCAATATTCGTTTTGCTATCTTTAGCTTGTACATACGCAAAAGCAGTATCGATGAACCAATCGTCTTGTTTCCAGTTCCATGCCAGCTCGCCACCACGAAGCGTTGCTTCGCTGATATTATTTAACTTGCCATCAACTTTTTGGATCATGTTATCCACTTCGTTTTGATACACGGAAAATGAAACAGATGAGTTTTGAGTGAGGGCCTGGTCTAAGCCAATTTCATAAGACAGACTTTCTTCGGCTTTTAAATTTGGATTTGCAGATTCACCACTGTACAGCTCGTTTAAGTTTGGTGAACGAAAAGCTGAACCAATATTCGTATAGACGCTGAGTTGAGGTGATATTGCATAACGTGCAGCAGCTTGCCCTACAGTATGAGAGCCATACTTTTCGTTGTCTTCAACACGGATGCCGAGTTGTGTATTGAGTTTATCTGATTGATATTGATGCTGTGTGTAATATCCTTGAGAGGAAACATCACCTTTGTAGGCAACTCCATAAGAAAGAACATCACCATCAAGATTGCTATACGTTGTCCCTAGTAAAATATGATGCTGATCATTTAGATTGAGTTTGGCATACAATTCTGCTTCTTGAGTAGTGCTATATGAATAATCGACCTGACCTAGATAATTCGTAGCATTTTGATCTAATTGATCGTCAAACTGGGATAAGCGAGCATTGAGTTCTAATTGTGAGCCTAGGTTAATTCGTCCTCTCAGGTTAACCATTTCATTTTCAAAATCTTGTGAAGTGAGGCTACCTGCATTGTAATCACTTGTGCCTTTATTTTGGCTGTAATCGAGAGATAAGCCATATTGGTCTTTGTGGACGCCAAATTTTGTGCTGAAACCTTTTTGGTCAAAGGAGTAATTTTCATCTTCATCATCTAGAACAGATTTTCCGTCAGTTTCCAGGCGTTGACCACGGATTTGGGCATAAAAACCATCTTCAGCTAAATCGGCACCCACGAGTGATTTGTAAGTTTTATTCTCGCCAATTTCACCTGTTATAAATGCACCTGATTGTTCAGGTGTTTTAGAAATCATATGAATGACGCCGCCAATGGCATCTGTACCATATAAAACTGATGCTGGACCCTTCAGAATTTCAATTTGCTTGATATCGGTAGTATCAATAAAAGGGAGAGAAGCTGAACTGCTTAAAGCAGTATTCAATCGCATGCCATCACGCAGAACGAGTGTATGTGACGAGCTTGTGCCTCGCATAAAAATAGAGGATTGTTGTCCATAACCGCCTAGTTGAGCGACGTTTAAAGCAGCCTCTTTTTTCAATAAGTTTGGCAATGAAGCAATAGGGGATTGCTCAAGAGTCGCAGGTTCAATCACTGAAATTCGCGCAGGTACATTTTCAATGTTTTCTGCAGAGCGAGTTGCCGTGACTACAATGGTATCTAAAGAGGCTTTTGCAACTTTTTGCTCGGCGGCATGAACAGATGAAGTAAAACCCAACGCAAGTGCGATCGCACCTACCAAGGCAGTAGGTTGAAATGGAATAGACATGAGATGTGCTCCATACATTCACTCCCCGTGAATGATTGAGTTAAAGAACACAACAAGCAGGTATCCGGACTTAAATGCAGTATTGAAACATACTTACTTATCCACCTTCCCACATATTGATGCAGTGGTGTAAATCCTGAGGATTTATAAAGACAAGCTTTTCATTTTTTACCGTTGCGGGGGCAGCGTTGGATTTGCACCAACTTCCCTAAAGCCTTAAGGCCTTGACTCGTTGCAAATTGTGGCAAGTATAAAGTCTGCTTATGACTTAAACAATCAAGATCAAGAATAATCCGTATGAACTTTACGCAAGATCGATGATTTGCATTACAATGATTCACCCCAATCTCATAGATTACTTGATATCTTGGTAAATCAGAGCCAACACTATATGCGAACCCGTGCCAAAATCTGTGGAATCACCCGAGTTGAAGATGTCCAAGCTGTTGCTGATGCCGGCTGTGATGCCATTGGATTCGTGTTCTATTCACCGAGCCCACGTAGCGTGACTCAGGCACAGGCTGAAGTGCTGGTCAAAGCAGTGCCAGCTTATATTCAAGTGGTGGGCTTATTTGTTAATAGTACGGCAGATGACATCCAGGATATTTTAAAAACTGTTCCGCTGGATATTCTGCAGTTTCATGGTGATGAAAGCCCTGAACAATGTCAGGTTATCGCAAAGCAGGTTGGGCGTCGTTGGTATAAAGCGATTCAGGTCAAACCTGATCTGGACGTAGTCGCTGAGATTCAACGTTATCAGACAGCAGGGGCCAGCGCAGTACTGTTAGACGCATGGCATCCTGATTTAAAAGGTGGTACCGGCCACAGCTTTGACTGGAGCACCTTTCCTCAATTAGATATTCCCTTGATCCTGGCTGGGGGCTTAAACCCGGACAATATCGAGCAGGCAATTCACACCACGCAGGCTTATGCTGTTGATGTTAGTGGTGGTGTCGAATCCGCAAAAGGTATAAAAGACCAACAACTCATAGAACGCTTTATGCAAGGAGTCCATCGTGGATCAGCAAAGTACTAATCACAACAAGCCCGTGATTGACTATACCCAATTCCCGGATGAGCGTGGACATTTCGGTATCCATGGCGGGCGTTTTGTGTCAGAAACTCTGATGGCGGCTTTACAAGATCTGGAAAAGCTTTATTTCCGCATGAAAGATGATGAACAGTTTCTGGCAGAATTCGACCGTGATCTAGCCTACTACGTAGGTCGTCCTAGTCCTTTATATCATGCTGAGCGATGGTCAAAAGAGTTGGGTGGTGCGCAAATTTACTTGAAACGTGAAGATCTGAACCATACCGGCTCACATAAAGTAAATAACACAATTGGCCAGGCGTTGCTGGCTAAACTTTCAGGCAAAAAGCGTATTATTGCAGAAACAGGTGCAGGCCAGCATGGTGTTGCAACGGCAACCATCGCAGCACGTTTAGGCCTTGAATGTGTGGTGTTCATGGGTGCCGAAGACGTGAAACGTCAGGCGATGAACGTTTACCGTATGCGTCTGCTGGGTGCAACAGTTGTCCCTGTAGAAAGTGGCTCTAAAACATTAAAAGATGCCATGAACGAGGCAATGCGTGACTGGGTCACCAATGTTGACTCAACTTATTATGTGATTGGTACCGTGGCAGGTCCACATCCATATCCACAATTGGTTCGTGACTTCCAGTCCATCATTGGCCGTGAAGCACGCCGTCAGATTCAGGAACAGGCAGGTCGCCTTCCAGATGCGTTAGTCGCTTGTGTCGGTGGTGGTTCAAATGCGATGGGCTTGTTCTATCCATTCCTGAACGATCAGGATGTGAAAATGTATGGTGTTGAAGCCGCAGGTTTAGGGATTGAAACTGGCAAGCACTCTGCACCACTAAATGCGGGTCACGTCGGTGTACTGCATGGTAACCGTACTTATCTGATGTCTGATAAAGAAGGCCAGATCATTGAAACGCATTCAATTTCTGCCGGTCTGGATTATCCGGGTGTAGGTCCGGAGCACAGCTTCCTGAAAGATATGGAACGCGTGAACTATGTACCGATCAATGATCAGGAAGCGTTACAAGGTTTCCGTGATCTAACCAAGATCGAAGGGATCATTCCTGCGCTTGAAAGCTCACATGCGATGGCTTATGTCACTAAACTTGCCCCAACCATGGACAAGGATCAAATCATTATTGCGACCGTTTCTGGTCGTGGTGATAAAGACTTGATGACTGTTGCCCGTATTGATGGCGTGGAAATGGTTGAGATGTAAAATCTCCCCCGGGCCCTCTTTTTCAAAGAGGGGAGAAAACCCTCCTTTCTAAAAGGAGGGTAGGGTGGATTAAGAAAAATCGTGTTGAAGCCATTCAGCACGATTTTTTTATTTTTATAGGTAAGAAAATTTTTAAAGATTAAGAGGAAGAAGCAATCTGGTTCAAAATAGAATAAAATTTATTCAAGTTCTGGATAAAACAGCAAAAAATCAGTTTCTCATTCAGAAAATTAAAATGGTTATTTTAAGCAGGATTGGCCGGAAGAGCTGACGAACGGTTTTAAAAAATTCTTTATCAAATCTCAATAATCGGCATAATAGCTTCAAGCAAAAATAGTTTTTGATTGAGATGGAATGTCTTAATGGATTTAATTCAGGAAAATGGACAACCACGTTACGGACGTTTCAAGGAAATTCCAAAAAGTATTGATTACCATACGTACCAGTACAAAAATCCCTATGGTGATGTACTCAAGGGGTGGCGTAAGCAACTAAAATATAAAAAATTTAAATTCTGTAGTATTCAACACGAGCATTATACGATTGGCCTTGCAATTGCGGATATCGCTTGGGCCGGGCACAGTTTTTTCTATATCTATAATCATAGCACCAATGAAGTACAGGAATGGAATGCGATCAATTTCTTCTCGCGCAATACGGTGCTAGATGAACAGCCATTGTTTAATCATAGTTATTTTCATAAATCTCCCTTTCAGATTGATATCCAGCATGCCAATGGGGTGCGTTATATCCATGTGACCAAATATGGTGAAATCAAGCTTAGTGCCCGAATTTTTTGTGCAGGTACAGATCCGCTGAGTATGTGCAGTCCGACCGGAATCAATGGCTGGACCTATACCCAGAAATTGACCACTTTGGGTTGTGAAGGTTATTTCGTAAATAAGCAGGGTGAAACCATCCAGTTTAATGAGCGCACCTTCGCCTCTCTGGATGATACCTGTGGCTTTTTGCGTCCTGAAACTGCCTGGTTCTGGTTGTCCTGTAATTTCTGGGATGCCAATCGTAACCGTATCGGGATCAATCTCGCTTCCGGTGTCAATGAAAGCTTTGGTAATGAAAACTGTTTGTGGGTAAATGGCAAAATTTATCCTGTGGCGGATGTGTTATTTCAGCAGGAATCTGACGAACGCTGGAACATCCAGTCATTGGATGGCTGCTTGAACCTGAATGTATACACAGGCTGGCGCCGTTATGAAAATCTGAATCTGCGTCTGGTCGGCAGCCAGTTTAGCCAGTGGCAAGCAAAAGTATCCGGTACTATCCGACAAGATGGCCAAGATATTGTACTGGTTAATGAATATGGACTTTTAGAACAGCACTATGCCAAATGGTAATTCATTTTTCTAACTTCTAAATCTAAAAAAGCCTTCAATCTCGAAGGCTTTTGATTTCGAGGTTTAATCTTCTGCAGCTTGCCAGAAGGCTTCTCCTGCCTGAATCGGGTCGCCGGTTTCTGCCAGCGTTTTTACCCAAACCTCATATTGAGCAATCACTGGGTGCTGGGATGGATGGAAATCCTTTTTAAACCAGTCACGATACTGTTTACCCATACGAGTCAGAGTCCCTTTTTTGCCAAAGAACCAAGGTAAGCCCCTGATATTCATTTGCAAGCGTTGCAGCGGACTAAAGCCATCATGTTTAAGCATGACATTGGCACGGTAAATGGTAAAACCAAACATCAGCAAAGTCGTAATGAGCAAAGTATATTGACGCAGCCATTCTGGCGTTTTTGCCACATCTTTCATCACATCAAAAGCCACATCACGATGTTCCATTTCCTCAATCGCATGCCAGGCAAACATGGCGCGAACAAAAGGATGGGCATTTCTTAAAGTATCTTTTTGTCCATAAAAAGTTTCAGCCATGAGCGCGGTCAGATGTTCTGCGGCTGCAGTGACTGCAATATTGTACTCAGGTGAACGGTTCTTCAGGTCATAGTTCATCATGTAGTTCAGACGCTGAATAAACTGATCGACCGGCATGCCTTGTTCCCGCATCAGGTTATTCATCTTGTCATGGGCAATGCCATGCTGGGCTTCTTGACGGATAAAATCCGCTACCCGTTTTTGTAGATCTGGATCTTTGATCTGGTCGCGGAACAGACGCACACTCTGAATGAAATAACGTTCACCATCTGGAAAGGTCAGACTCAGTGCATCAAACATACGGGTCAGGAATGGATCGCCACCAAACCAGTAACGCGGAATTTCACTCAGCTTAAAATCAAGATTACTGCGTACCACAGGCTGTACGGAAGATTTTAAAGGTGCGTTCATCTGCTTTCATTCTTTTTCTGAAGATGCTGACAGTATGTTCAGAATTGCACAAATTGTTTTGACAGATATGGCCAATTTTTATACATTTTACGCCAGAGAAAAATAAAATATACATTCGCAGCGGAGACAGGGACGCGCTCATGCAGGACATCAAAATCTCCAATGGCTATATCCAGCTATGGGCCACCTATTTACGTAGCTTAAATATAGAACCTTTAACCGCAAAGTTTCTTGCAGATCTACGACCTCAGCTCATTGGACTGATTGATCAGCCTTTTGATGCACAAGTTCCGCTGGATTTTCTCAATAGCATCCTGTTAAGAACCCAAAAACAGCTAGCGTGTCCACAGTTAATTTTTGAAATTGTGCAGTGCATTCGGCCAGAACATTTTGGTGTGCTGGGCTATATGGTATCTAAAAGCAGCAGTATTCCTGAGATCATCGGCTATATCATGCGTTTTCAGCGACTGGTCATTGATGGGAGTGAATTTGTCCCATTGCAACTAAGACAGCATGCGCAGAGTATTGAATTGTATTGGATTTATCAGGATGAGCGTTATAACCTGCTGAATGAGCTAACTATCGCAGCCATGGTGCAATTGGGACGTTTTATTTTGCAGGATCATCCTTTGCTCTTGCGTCGGGTGCGTTTTGCTCATGCGCCAGAAATTGCCCGAATTCACTATCAAAAATTCTATGCTGCGGAAGTGCAGTTTTCACAGCAGGATTATGGCTTTGAACTGGATATACAGGGACTGAACCTGAAATCGGAACAGGCCGATCCAATGTTATTACAGTTATTGATTCGTCAAGCTGAAGAAGCGATTGCAGCTAAATCACCCGTGGAAAGTATTTTGACTCAGGCTCAAAAAGTGGTTGCGGAGCATCTAAGAAGCAGACAACAGGCGATTAAAATTGAACAGCTGGCCGAGCAACTGTTTGTATCGACTCGAACCTTGCAGCGTCAGCTAAATGAGCAAGGTAGTTCTTTTAAAAAACTATTGGAGCAGGAAAGGATCAAACGCTGTGAAAGCTTATTGCATCAGCCCCTAAGCCTGACCGAGATTGCCCAGCAACTAGACTATTCTGACCAGTCGGCTTTGGCCCGTGCTTATAAGGCGGCAACAGGCCGGACTTTATTGCAATATAGAAAACAATTAAAACAGGATCAGGCATAAAAAAACGGCCATCATTGGCCGCTTTATCTCATGACTTAATTTAAGCTGTTTTTAATTTAGGGTATCGGAAAGCAATCGCGATCACTGCAAAGATTGCCAGAATCCAGCAATAATACACGCCCCCGATTAGCTCGACTGGAGAAAGTTTGGCAATCGAACAGGCCAGTAATAATTGTGCGCCATAAGGGATCAGCCCCTGTACCACACAGGAGAAAATATCCATCAGGGCGGCGGCACGTTTCGGATCAACCCCATATTCTTTCGCCACTTCACGGGCCATATCACCAGCCAGAATAATCGCGACAGTGTTATTTGCTACAAACAGATTCGAAAATACGACCAAGAAACTGATCCCGATTTCACCGGCACGTTGACGGCCTACTTTAAATAAACGAGTCAGCGCATAGATGCGTTCGATCAGCCAGCGTAAACCACCTTCACGTTGCATGATCGCAGACAGGCCACCTAAAAACATGGATAACAACGCCACTTCAAACATGCCGACAAAGCCATCATAAATGGAAGTGTTCAGCTTGAGGATATTGAAATCTGGCGTAGCAAATAGCCCAAATAAACCCGATAACACGATACCGATGGTTAAAACCGCCAGAACATGCAGACGGCTAAAAGCCAGTAAAAAGACCGCAATATAAGGTAGGACCAGGATCCAGTTAAAGTCCTTGTATTCCACTGGACTAAAGCTGCCAGCATTGAAGATATAGATCAAAATCGTGACGATAGAAGCGGGTACAGCAATCCAGACATTGACTCTGAATTTGTCACGTAACTGAACTTTCTGGCTGCTGGTTGCGGCAATGGTGGTGTCAGAAATCATCGATAGGTTATCACCGAACATTGCTCCACCGACCACGGCGCCAATTGCATAAACCACCGGAATCTCGGTCACTTGTGCAAAGCCAAAGGCAATCGGTGCACAGGCGGCAATGGTTCCCATAGAGGTACCCATCGCCGTCGCAATAAATGCCGAGATCACAAACAGCATCGGTAAGACAAAACTCGGAGGAATAACGGACAGGCCCATTTGTACAGTAGCATCTACACTACCAATCGCACTGCTAACACTGGCAAAAGCACCAGCCAGCATAAACACCATGAACATCAGGATCAGGTTGGGATGGCTGGCACCTTTCAGAAATTCTTCAATACCCTGATTGAGTTTGCCACGATACACTAATGCAGCCAAGATAATCGCGGGCAGGGCGGCAACAGGCGCTTTAATCTGATAGAACGCAAATTCAGTTCCGATCAAAGAATGATAGATCCCGCTACCTAAAAAGATGGTTAAAAATACAATAAGCGGCAACAGTGCAATGGCGCGTGCCTGCACTGTACCTTCAGAGTCAGTCTGCATAGGAGATAAAAAAATAAGAGAATGGGGCTAGTATAAAACAGGTTTTGCAATTTCAGAAAACTTTAAATGAATGCGCTAACATCTGCATTTTTATTAATTTTTCCATGATAAAAATAAGTTTATCTAAATATTCAACATTTTAGGGAATGCCAAAATTAGGCATCTTTGATCATTGAGAAAAAAATCAAAATAATCGTAAATAGATCCCTTCGGGTTGTTCTGAAATCCTCGCACAGGAAATGAAATGCCAGAGGTCGATGTTGCACACTGTTCAATGTACAAAAAATAGCGTTACAATGCGATGTCTTGTATTTCTACATAGTCAATGTCTCAAGTTTGAAACACCTTAAGGAAAGCTCAGCCCTATGTCACGTTTAGCCACACGATTTGGACAACTTAAATCTCAACAGCGTAAAGCTTTAGTTTCTTATGTTATGGCTGGTGACCCGCATCCAGAGGTAACCGTACCTTTGCTGCACCAGATGGTGGACGCTGGCGTCGACGTGATTGAACTGGGTCTTCCTTTCTCAGATCCAATGGCAGATGGTCCGGTGATTGCTCTGGCCGCTGAACGCGCGCTGGCCGGTGGCACTAATACCTTGGATGCCCTGCACATGGTGAAAGAATTTCGCTTGAAAGACCGCGAAACACCAGTGGTACTCATGGGTTATCTCAATCCGGTTGAAGTCATTGGCTATGAAAAGTTTGTGGCTTATGCCTATGAATGCGGTGTCGACGGCGTGCTTCTGGTCGATCTTCCTCCTGAAGAAGCTCAAGATTTGGGGCAGGTGCTGGAAAAATATGAAATGGATCAGATTTTCCTGTTGGCTCCGACCTCAACTGATGAGCGTATTCAGCATGTAGTGAAACAGGCCAGTGGCTTTATTTACTATGTGTCGTTGAAAGGTGTGACGGGTGCTGCAACATTGGATGTATCTGAAGCCGCTGCACGTATTCAGAAAATTAAGGCAGAGACAGATGTTCCTGTAGGCGTGGGTTTTGGTATCAGTGATGCTGCATCTGCGAAAGCGATGGGTGTTGCTGCCGATGCAGTTATTGTGGGAAGTGCGTTTGTAAAACAGTTTGCAACCCTCGCGCCAGAACAAGCCGTTATTGCGACGGTGAATAAAGTCAAGGAGCTTCGAGCAGCGCTCGATGAGTTATAGTATGAGTCAACAAGTGAAATCAGGCAAAATTCTGAGCCCATCGACCCCATGGACGGAGCGTATTGTTCCGGGCATTCATGTACCTGATGAGCAAACCACCCTAAAAGCGACATTCACAGAGCCAACCATTGAGTGCCCTGAATGTCATGCTTTGGTGACACGTACTGCAATGTCATTTAATGCTTATGTTTGTCCACAATGCGATGAACATCTGAAAATGAAAGCACGTGACCGTCTGAACTGGTTCTTTGATCAGGTACAGACTGAAATGGGTCAGGAATTTACGGCCAAAGATCCACTGAAATTTGTCGACAGCAAAGCTTATCCAGACCGTATGTCGGAAGCACAAAAGAAAACAGGTGAAACTGAAGCACTGATCGTAATGCAAGGTCTGCTGAAAGGCGTGCCAATGATTGCAACCGCATTTGAGTTTGACTTCATGGGCGGCTCTATGGGCACTGTAGTGGGTGACCGCTTTGTGCAGGCAGCGGAGCGTGCGATTGAAATGCATCAACCTCTGATCTGTTTTGCAGCATCTGGTGGCGCACGTATGCAGGAAGGTATGCTGTCTTTGATGCAAATGGCACGTACTTCAGCAGCGATTCAGCGTTTGAAAGAAGCAGGTCTGCCTTATGTGGTGGTATTGACCCACCCAGTTTATGGTGGTGTAACTGCGTCTTTAGCCATGCTGGGTGATGTGCATCTGGCTGAACCGAAAGCCATGATCGGCTTTGCGGGTAAACGTGTGATCGAACAAACTGTACGTGAAAAACTGGACGAACCGTTCCAGCGTGCTGAATATTTGCTTGATCATGGTGTAATCGATCAGATTGTTCACCGTCATGCATTACGTGATACAGTTTATCGTATTATCACGAAATTGATGAACCTGCCTTGAACACAGCACCATTAGCAACTGATTCACTTGATACATGGCTCGATTATTGGAGCCATGTTCACGTTACGGGGATTGATTTAGGCCTGGAACGTGTTATTCCTGTGGCTGAAAAGCTGGGCGTGATCAATCCGGAGGCTAAAGTCCTGACGGTTGCCGGAACCAATGGTAAAGGTTCAACGACCACGACTCTGGCTGCCATTCTCAATGCTCAGGGTTTTAAGGTCGGACTGTATCAGTCTCCTCATGTATATCGTTTTAATGAACGGGTGAAATTACGTGGGGTTGAAGTCGAAGACCAGTTGCTGATTGATGCTTTTGTTGAAGTCGATCGGGCACGTCGCGAATGCGATTTAAGCCTGTCATTCTTTGAAGCAACCACACTTGCTGCATTTGTGATTTTTAAACATGAACTGTGTGATGTGTGGGTGCTGGAAGTCGGATTGGGTGGCCGTCTGGATGTCGTGAATGTGGTTAATCCGGATGTTGCAGTCATCACCAATATCGGACTGGATCATACCGACTGGCTCGGTGATACCATTGAAAAAATTGCTTTTGAAAAAGCTGGTATTATCCGTCCGAATATTCCCGTGATATTTGGTGGTCAGCAAGATATTCCGCAAGCCATTCTGGATAAAGCTGCTGAATGCAATGCGCCGTTGTATGCTATCAACCGTGATTATTTCTATGAAGCCTTTGAAGATGGCAAAACCTGGGCTTTTGCATCGTCGGGTACGACTTTAAAATTGCCAACAGGTTCACTGGCGCTGGATAATATTTCGACAGCGGTTGCAGCGATCTTGCTGAGTGGTTTGGAAGTCAACCAGACAGCGATTGCGGAAGGAATTCAGGCAGCTAAATTGCCGGGACGTTTTGAAGTCCGAGAAATTCAGAATAAGACCGTAATTTTTGATGCCGGACATAACCCGCATGGGGTAGAGTTCCTGTTAAAACAATTACGCAATTATTTAAATTACAACAAGAAATATAAAGAAGTCATTTGTGTATTTTCCATGCTGGCAGATAAAGATATAAATTCTGTCGTCAAGTTGTTGAAAGACACTGTTCATTTGTGGAAAATTGCACCATTATCTGTGCCACGTGCGGCAGAGGTCACACTTTTGACTGATGCATTGCAAGGTGAATTGATAGAACAATTTGACAATGTAAAATTAGCTTTTAAATCAGCGCTGGATGAAACAGAGAATAATCAGCTGATTTTGGTATGTGGATCATTTCATACCTTAGAAGCGGTATGGGAGTATTTGGAAGAATGTCAATGAATAACAAACAACGCTGGATGGGTGGCGTTGTTTTACTAGGTGGTGGTGTTTTATTGGCAGCATTACTCCTGAAAGGCCAAAATGAAATTCATCAGGATCGTCAGCAAAACCCGGCACTGGCTGCAGAAGTAGAATCAAAAGATACAGTCAACAATTCATTAGGTTCTTTAATAGTCGATGTGGAAACAGAAAAACGTCTGCTGGAACAGCAGCGTCGTGACCGCGAAAAAGCAGTGGCTGAACAGGAAGCCCGTGCAGCTGAATTTTTAGCCATGCAACAGCAGGCTGAGGCAGATGCAGCACGTCGTGCGGCTGAAGAATATGCTGCTTTGAATGCCCATCGTATGGGACAGCAAAGTTCAGACAATATTCCACCTGAGCTGGCAGAAGATGAACAGACGAAGCAAAAACGTCTGGCTGAAGACAAGGCTGCTACACAAAAAAAGTTAGAACAGCAGAAACTTGAGCAGCAAAAAGCCCAAACTTCAGCTGATACTGCCAAGAAACAGGCAGAGCAGAAGGCTGCAGAAGAAAAACGTAAGCTAGAAGAGAAACGTAAAGCTGAAGAAGCGCATAAGGCAGCTGAAGCAAAACGTAAGGCCGAGGAAGAGCACAAAGCGGCTGAAAAGAAAAAAGAAGCTGAGCATAAAGCTGCTGAAGAAAAACGTAAGGCAGAAGAAAAGCGCAAAGCTGAAGAGAAACATAAAGCAGAAGAGGCCAAGAAAAAGGCTGAAGCTGAAAAAGCCCGTAAACTTCTTGAAGGTGAAAGTGATAAACAGTGGATGGTGCAGGTGGCATTGGCTGCCAATGAAGCCAATGCTGATGCCATTGCGGCCAAACTGCGAGCCAAAGGCTACAAGGTCACCAAGAGCCAGACATCTAAAGGTGTGCGTATCATGGTCGGTCCATCTAAAGACCGTGAAACAGCAGATGCACTGCGTAAGAAAATCGCGTCTGATGCCAGCCTGAACATGAAATCAGCCTGGGTGAATGACTGGGTGCCGCTAGATAAGCGTTAATTCTCTTACTTAACCGAAGTTTCTGTAGATGGATTCGTGAGTTGCTCGCGAATCCATCTTACATTTTCAGGGATAAATAATTTTTCAATATTGCGCCAAATGGAATGAAAGCCATAACCGCCATGCTTCATTTCCCGTACTGCGTCTTCAATGCGCCAGTTCTGGAAAATAATCCGGTACATGGCCACACTGGCACCGGTACGGTCTGAACCATGATAACAGTGTAAAAGTATTTTTTCATTATTTTGCCGTGCCTGTTGAATCAACTGCATTACGTTCAGTAAATCCTCGCGATTCATAGCCCAGGTAAGAATGGGAACATGTTTAAGCTTGAGGTCTTCATTTGACAAAATATCCGTATCTTTATCGCGTGAACGCAGGTTGATCACCACATTAATGGCATATCGTTTTAATAAGGGCGTCAGTTCATCGCTCGGCTGTTCACTCCGGTAAAGTTCATCGCTAATCTGATAAAAATTATGTTCTTCATGCAGTCCCTGTCCCCAGTGCATTGGGCGTTCCTGTTCAGGCAGCGCTGGAGTACAGCCAGATAAAACAAACGCGGAAACCAGAAGAAGTACATAATTATTTTTCATTGCGCGTTAAACCCTCTTTTTAATCATTCTCTTCAACAGCATATCGGCTTTTGCAAAAAAAAGCCTGTCCGAAGACAGGCTTGATGGGAAAAGTTCGAAAACCCGGCTCGTCGGTGGGTATCAAACTAAACATGAAAATGATGGTTGATGCATGATGATCTTCATTTTCATAGTGGAGAGTTTTTTCTAAATTTTCGGTGTCATGGTTAAAGAGCAGTAACTTTGCTTATCCGTATAACTTTAGCATAGCTGAGGTTCTTGAGCGAAAAAGTACCACCTTTTAGAGACTACGCGTTTCGCTTGTCTTACGAATAACTAAAGCAGTGCTTTCAAATTATCACTCGAAGCATAGCTTCTCGTCTTGCATTCAAGCAAAGCGGTGTTTTGGAAGCTACGCGCTGCGCTTGTCTTGTCACAAATTAAAGCAGTGCTTCAAATACTGCGCACTTCGTTTGCTTTGCGCAAAACTGAAAAGCAGTGCTTTCAGTTTTGTCACTCGAAGCATAGCTTCTCGTCTTGCGCAAGGGCAGTACAATGGAAACTGCGCGCTACGCTTGCCTTGCGCAAAATTAAAAAGGAGTCCTTTTAATTCCTTACCAGCCATAGCATAGCTATGGCTCTTGCACTCGGGCGAAGCAGTGCTTCGCTTATCCTCGCTCAGGCTGTGGCGTAAGACGTAAATAAGGAGTTACTGCCTTATAACCTTTAGGGAAGCGTTGTTTAATTTCTTCCTCATCTTTTAATGAAGGCACAATCACTACATCATCGCCATGTTGCCAGTTTGCTGGAGTTGCAACTTTATGATTGTCGGTTAATTGCAGAGAGTCGACTACACGTAATACTTCATGGAAATTACGACCTGTTGATGCAGGGTAGGTAATAATCAGACGCACTTTCTTGTTTGGATCAATGATTACCAGAGAACGTACAGTTAGGGTTTCGCTGGCATTTGGGTGAATGAAACCATACAGCTCAGACACTTTTCGGTCCTGATCAGCAATGATCGGGAAGTTAACGGTCGTACCTTGAGTTTCATTAATGTCTTTGATCCAGCCATGATGCGATTCAACATCATCAACAGAAAGCGCAATCGCTTTCACGCCACGTTTTGTAAACTCGTCTTTCAGTTTCGCGGTAAAGCCCAGTTCAGTGGTACATACAGGTGTGTAGTCTGCTGGATGTGAAAATAAAATGCCCCAACTATCGCCTAGAAAGTCATAAAAGTTAATTAAGCCTTCGCTAGATTGCTGTTCAAAATTCGGTGCGGTATCGCCTAAACGTAAACTCATTTTCTTGCCTCAATTGATCTTGTAATGTGTCGATGAGAATAAATATGAACCAATTTTTTTATGATTAAAAATAGTGTTTTTAGAATTTCTTATGAATAAACCGAATAAAGAAGTAGGCTGTCGATTCAGAATCAGACAAATCAGTCGTCTAATTAACTATATTGCATGGGTAAAATTTGCTACATTACTTTGCCTTAGGTCTCAGGGCTAGGACGAAGGATGAGTTTTTTTCATTGGTTTTCTGGCAAAACCCTTGTAGTTCAAATTTCTAGCACCATAATAACGACTAAGAACATATTTATTTGACAAGCAAGATTTAGAGAGTCTATTCATGTTGGCAAGTCTGATCGGAGGAATCTTCGGTACCAAAAATGAGCGCGAACTCAAACGCATGCGTAAAATCGTAGACAAGATTAATGCGCTCGAGCCGACGATATCAGCCCTAAGCGATGCAGACTTATCTGCAAAAACTGAAGAATTCAAACAACGATATAATAAGGGTGAAAGCCTAGATAAGTTACTTCCTGAAGCATTCGCAGTCTGTCGTGAAGCTGCAAAACGTGTTATGGGAATGCGTCACTACGACGTACAGTTGATTGGTGGTATTACCCTGCATGAAGGCAAGATTGCCGAGATGCGTACCGGTGAAGGTAAAACCCTGATGGGGACGCTGGCCTGTTATCTTAATGCATTGAGCGGGCAGGGTGTCCATGTCATCACGGTGAACGACTATCTGGCACAACGTGATGCCGAGTTAAACCGTCCATTGTTCGAATTCTTGGGTTTAAGCATTGGGATTATCTATTCCATGCAGAATCCGATAGAAAAATCTGAAGCCTATAAAGCAGATATCACTTACGGTACCAATAACGAATTCGGTTTCGATTATCTTCGTGACAACATGGTGTTCTCGTTGGCTGAGAAAAAACAGCGTGGTCTGACCTATGCCATTATCGATGAGGTCGATTCGATCCTGATCGATGAAGCGCGTACACCGCTGATTATTTCTGGTCAAAGTGAAGACTCCTCCCAGCTTTATGCAGCGATCAACAGCATTCCACCGAAGTTAAAAGCACAGAAAGAAGAAAAAGTACCGGATGGCGGTCATTTCTGGATTGATGAAAAACAGCGTTCTGTTGAAATTACTGAAACCGGTTTTGAAACCATTGAAAGTGAATTGATTGCAATGGGCTTGCTGGCTGAAGGTGAAAGCCTGTATTCAGCTTCTAATTTGAATTTGCTGCATCATGTGACTGCTGCGATTCGTGCGCACTATCTGTATCAACGTAATGTGCATTACATCATCAATGAAGGTGAAGTGATCATCGTCGATGAGAACACCGGTCGTACCATGCCAGGTCGTCGCTGGTCTGAAGGTCTGCACCAGGCAGTTGAAGCAAAAGAAGGTCTGGAAATCCAGCCGGAAAACCAGACCCTTGCAACTACTACATTCCAGAACTATTTCCGTCTGTATAAAAAATTATCCGGTATGACCGGTACTGCAGATACTGAAGCTGCGGAAATGAAAGAAATTTACGGTCTAGATGTGGTAATCATTCCAACCCACCGTCCAATGATCCGTAATGACCAGAACGATTTGATCTACCTGAATCGTGAAGGTAAGTACAACGCGATTATTCAGGAAATTCAACGTGTTCACGAAGCTGGTGTTGCGCCAATCCTGATTGGTACTGCTACTATTGAAGCGTCGGAAATTCTTTCTGACAAGCTTAAAGAAGCTGGTATTGAACATGAAGTCCTGAATGCCAAACAGCATGAGCGTGAAGCAGATATTATTGCCCAAGCGGGTGCACCGCGTGCTGTAACGATTGCAACTAACATGGCCGGTCGTGGTACCGATATTTTGCTGGGTGGTAACTGGAAAGCGCTACTGGCCAAAATTGAAAACCCAACCCCTGAAGATGAAGCACGCCTGAAAGCAGAATGGGAAGCGAATCATGAAGCAGTTCTTGCTTCTGGTGGTTTGCATATTATCGGTTCTGAGCGTCATGAATCTCGCCGTATCGATAACCAGTTGCGTGGTCGTGCGGGCCGTCAGGGTGACCCGGGTGTATCGCGTTTCTACCTGTCTCTTGAAGATGACTTGATGCGTATCTTTGCGGGTGACCGTGTGGTTGCCATGATGCGTGCAATGGGCTTAAAAGAAGATGAAGCGATTGAACACAAAATGGTGTCACGCTCAATCGAAAATGCACAGCGTAAAGTAGAAGCACGTAACTTCGACATTCGTAAGAACCTGTTGAAATACGATGACGTGAATAACGAGCAGCGTAAAATTATCTATAGTCAGCGTGATGAGATTCTGGCTGAAAGTTCATTGCAGGATTATATCGAAGAGATGATCCGTGAAGTGATGCAGGGCATGATCGCCAACTATATTCCGCCTGAATCAATTCATGATCAGTGGGATATTGAAGGTCTGGAACTTGCACTACGTGAAGACTTATCGATTGATCTGCCAGTTGCACAATGGTTAGAGCAGGATCGTCGTTTAGATGAAGAAGCACTGGTTGAGCGAATTACTGAAGAAGTGGTAAATCGTTACCGTTCACGTCGTGAACAAATGGGTGCTGAATCTGCAGCATCACTTGAACGTCATTTCATGCTGAACTCTCTGGACCGTCACTGGAAAGAGCATCTGGCTGCGATGGATTACCTGCGTCAAGGGATTCATTTACGCGGTTATGCACAGAAAAACCCAGAGCAGGAATACAAAAAAGAAGCCTATAACCTGTTTGTAAACATGCTGGGCGTGATTAAATCTGACGTCATTACTGATCTGTCACGTATCCATGTGCCAACACCTGAAGAGCTGGCTGAAATGGAAGCACAGCAGCAGGCACAGGCTGAAGCGATGCGTTTGCAGTTATCTCATCAGGAATTTGATGGATTACTGGCTGAAGAAGATGAAATCACCACTGAACAAAATGCGCAGGCCAATCCTGTTGCACCAGTCTTTGAAGCACCGGCAAGCCGTAATGCACCTTGTCCATGTGGTTCAGGTCTGAAATACAAACAGTGTCATGGCAAGATCTAATTTCTGCTAAGTTTCTAAACTATAAAAAGATCAGGACCAAATGGTCCTGATCTTTTTATGTATATGGACTTTTCAGCTGATGAATACTGTTTGCACTGTACCGGATTAAATGGTATTTAATGGCAGATTGAACACCGCAAAGTGGAAGAAACAATGACAAAAGTATTAAAAACGATGATGGTTGCTGCTTTGGTAATCCCGACTTTAAGTTTTGCTGAAACAGCAACAACGACACCTGCTAAAGTTCAGCAGGCCATTGGTCCAACTACGGCTCAGGTTCAGACGGGTACAGATGGTCAGGTGACCATTGCAAGTCCGCGTACTGGCATTCGCTATACCTTTAATAATTCAAACCGTCCAATCGTTTTGCAGACTGCAGCGATTACAGCAGCTAATGCAGCGAATGCCGACCGTATTGTTGCTTCTAACCCTGCGCTTTCTGCAGCAAGTCAGCAACAGGCGAAACAGGCTTTATTGAACGAATCAACCCAGCTAGCTAAAAACTAAGTTTGATCTAGTTTAATAAAACCAGTCACTATGACTGGTTTTTTATTGTGAAAAACCATAAGAAAAGTGAGTGTTCATCTGGCTTTGGCTCGATTTTTTAATGAAGATCAACTAAGCTGTATTTTTCTGAAACTTCAATATTGGACATTTAAAAATGGCAGTTGGTGACGTATCTATGCCACAGATGCATGTGGTAAAAGGGGTGAGAATTGGTTCGGCAGAAGCGTATGTGCGCTATCAGAACCGACGTGACCTGGTGATATTTGAACTGGCTGAAGGCTCCAATGTTGCAGGTGTATTTACCCAGAATGCTTTTTGTGCTGCCCCTGTACATGTTTCTAGAGCACATCTGGCGGCAGGTAATCCACGTTACCTAGTCATCAATACTGGTAATGCCAATGCTGGTACAGGTGCTACAGGTATGGCAAATGCTGAAGCCACTTGTGCCAAACTGGCTGAACTTGCAGGCGTGAAAGCTGAAGAAGTATTGCCATTTTCAACAGGGGTGATTGGCGAACAATTACCAATGGAACGTCTTCTGAATGGTTTGCAGCCTGCATTAGAGTCATTGCGTGATGATGCCTGGATCGATGCGGCAACCGGCATCATGACCACAGACACTACACCAAAAGGTGCATCTGAACAGTTCGAACTGGACGGCATTACTTATACCATGACCGGGATTTCCAAAGGTGCCGGCATGATTCGCCCAAATATGGCCACTATGCTAGGTTATGTGGCGACTGATGTGCCAATCAGCCGTGAACTGGTTCAACAGCTTTTATCTGAGACAGTGAATCAGTCATTCAACCGCATTACCATTGATGGGGATACCTCAACCAATGACTCTTGCATTTTTATTGCTACAGGTCAGGCCGGTGGAACAGAAATTTCATCAGTTGAAGATCCGCGTTATGCAGCTGTGCTTGAGGTATTAATGCGTACCATGAAACGCCTTGCGCAATTGATTGTGCGTGATGGTGAAGGCGCAACCAAGTTTATTACTGTGGCCGTAGAAGGTGGTGCCAATACTCAGGAATGCTGTGACGTGGCCTATAGCATCGCGCATTCTCCATTGGTGAAAACTGCGATCTTTGCTTCTGATCCAAACTGGGGACGTATTCTGGCTGCAATCGGTTATGCAGGTGTGGCGAATTTAGACGTTGCAAAAATTCAGGTTTGGTTAGATGATGTACAAATCTGCAAGGATGGTGGTGCTGCAGCAGACTATACCGAAGAGGCAGGTGCACGTGTGATGGCACAAGCTGAAATGACGATTCGTGTTGATCTTGGACGTGGTGAAGCAAAAGATACAGTCTATACCTGTGACCTGTCCTATGATTATGTGAAGATAAATGCTGATTATCGTTCATAATTCAGATTGTTTCTAAAGCCTCCGTTGTGGGGCTTTTTTTATATCTTATGATTTTTAATGACTGGTCAAAAAAGTATTTTGCTAGAGATGACCGGGATGTAGGGTGAAAGGTTCGTTGAATAATGAACCATGAGGGTAGAGTAAGAGTTGTTATGAATGATGCGACCAAATTAATAGCCAATGAAGCCAAATCGATTGTGCAGGCGCATTTAGATCGTTTAGGAGAACCCAAAGAGCATCAGATCAGTGCACAGGCCAAACAGGAAAAATTTGCACAGATTCAAGCCGAATTGGAAAAGCAGAATGCAGTACTAGTTGCACATTATTATTGTGATCCTGAAATACAGGAACTGGCAGAACTGACTGGTGGCTGTGTGTCCGATTCATTGGAAATGGCGCGTTTTGGACGTGACCATCCCGCATCGACCTTGGTGGTAGCTGGGGTTAAGTTCATGGGGGAAACTTCAAAAATACTTTCACCAGAAAAAACCGTCCTGATGCCAACTCTTGAAGCGACCTGTTCACTGGATTTGGGTTGTCCGGTAGAAGAATTTACCAAATTCTGTGATGCGCATCCTGATCATACTGTAGTGGTGTATGCTAATACTTCAGCTGCGGTTAAAGCCCGCGCTGACTGGGTCGTGACTTCAAGTTGTGCAGTTGAGATTATTGAACACCTCGATAGTTTAGGTGAAAAAATTATCTGGGCACCGGATCAGCATCTAGGGCGTTATATCCAGAATAAAACCGGTGCTGACATGCTGCTTTGGGATGGCGCGTGTATCGTCCACGAAGAATTTCGTTCGCGCGGAATTGCTAATATGAAAGCCTTATATCCAGATGCGGCAGTGCTGGTCCATCCAGAATCACCGATGTCTGTGGTAGAAATTGCTGATGCAGTCGGAAGTACTTCTCAGTTAATCAAGGCAGCTCAAACCTTGCCACATCAGCGTTTGATCGTGGCAACAGATCGCGGTATTTTCTATAAAATGCAGCAGGCTGTGCCAGATAAGATTTTGATTGAAGCTCCAACCGCTGGAGAAGGAGCAACCTGTCGTTCATGTGCACACTGTCCTTGGATGGCCATGAACGAGCTAGATGGAATCTTGCATGTTCTACAACATCGTGATCAGGAGATTCATGTTGACCCCGCATTAGCTCAACGAGCCAAACTGCCTTTAGATCGTATGCTGGATTTTAGTGCCAGCTTGAAACGCTAAGATTTTGTATAAAAAATGTCTGAAATGCTTGATAAATAAACGCTTGAAGTGTTTTTTTGATTTTTTTTAAATATAGGTGTTGACGTCTTATGGCGTCACGCCTAGAATGCACACCGTACCAAGCGATAAGCTTGATACGAAAGCTGAGATGAATCGGAGCATAGCACAGCCTGGTAGTGCACCTGGTTTGGGACCAGGGGGTCGTAGGTTCGAATCCTACTGCTCCGACCAATTCTTCAAGGCGGATGGTGAAAATCATCAGTAAAGCGCTTGTAGCTCAGTTGGATAGAGCATCCGCCTTCTAAGCGGATGGTCACAGGTTCGAATCCTGTCAGGCGCGCCATTTTTGGTAGCTTGATATTTAAGAACCAAGGCAATGGTGGATGTAGCTCAGTTGGTAGAGCCCCGGATTGTGATTCCGGTTGTCGTGGGTTCGAATCCCATCATTCACCCCAACTCTTTGAGTTGAACATCGGAGCATAGCACAGCCTGGTAGTGCACCTGGTTTGGGACCAGGGGGTCGTAGGTTCGAATCCTACTGCTCCGACCATCTTCTTCATGGTGGTTAAGATAAATGATACCGCGTCAAGCGGTTTTTTTATGTCTAAATAATGAAGACACCGTAATGGTGGATGTAGCTCAGTTGGTAGAGCCCCGGATTGTGATTCCGGTTGTCGTGGGTTCGAATCCCATCATTCACCCCAACTCTTTGAGTTGAACATCGGAGCATAGCACAGCCTGGTAGTGCACCTGGTTTGGGACCAGGGGGTCGTAGGTTCGAATCCTACTGCTCCGACCATCGATAAAAATGATTAATTATATAGATACCGCATCAGGCGGTTTTTTTATGTCTGAAATTTAACTACGAATTAAATTTAGCAATCAAAATAAAAATAGATTAAAAACTGGTTATTTATTAAGTTCATTCTTCATTCTTCATTCTTCATTCTTCATTCTTCATTCTTCATTCTTCATTCTTCATTCTTCATTCTTCATTCTTCATTCTTCATTCTTCATTCCAGAATTATGTTTTTAATAAGTCGAGCTAAATCTACCTAGATCTTTTTATGGGTGAGTCGCATTTATTGGGAGGTCCATAGGGATTGTGAAAATAAGAAAAATATTTATTCGAGTGAGTTGGAAGAATATTTTAAGCAAGAGTAGTTATAGGAATAAAAAACTAAATTGCACTTTATTAAGCTGAAACGAAATAGTCCCTGTTTTTTAAATTAAAAAATGGAAATAGTAAAAAGATATCTAAAAAATAGGGTTTTTAGATTAAAGAATATGCATATATGACATTTTTGTAGAAATAATAATCAACTGAAGTATTTTCTTAAAAATAGGGGTTGCGCTTGTTTGGGATTAGTCTATAATGCACATCCATCGGCAGTGATGAAGATTAAAACTTCTGATAAAACAGTAACTTAGCATGAAATGGTTGAGTTGGGTTTTAGAAAGAAATTTTAAAAATAATTTTCATTACTGGTTGACTTTCTAGAGATAGAGAGTAATATAGCCGACCTAGCTTGCTACTGACGAAGTAGTGAGAAGATCATTAAGAGATTATGAAGAACAACTTGTGTGGATTT
>NZ_VPDM01000029.1:0-42510 GCF_013417645.1 Acinetobacter sp. YH12236 | reverse complement strand
ACTTTCAACTTTTGCCAGTGTTGATCTGTCAGCATGGTACGAGTCATAGCGAATAGTAAAATTGGGTTTGGCGATTTGATTTTACTACTTCGCTATTTTTTTAAGCTAAAAGTGTCAACACACCCTAAATATAAATTTAAAATAATTATGAAAAAATATTTAGCATTTACAGTTCTGAGTCTAAGCTTGGTAGGATGTGCCAGCACACCAAAAGCACCACAATCTGATTACTTTGCAAGAATTCAAAAAGAATTTAAAACCCAACCTGTGGCTATCTTGACAGATGCCTGCCTACTACGTAAAGAACTTGGTGACAGTCATATTTTACTGGATCAATCTAATCGTACTGCCGAAGCAATATCTCAATCATTGGTAAAACAGTTAAACCAGAATGCGGTTCAAGTGACCAAAACCTTCCAGCCAACACATTGCGGTTTCTTTGAAAAGCGTACCATTCAGACTTATAAAAAACGTAATACTTTAGAGTCGCAACCTGAATATTTAGGCACTTATCCTGTTTTGGCAGCCAACCAACCTGCAATTACTGATCTGGATGGTGCAAGTATCCAACTGCTGCTTCAAAAGAGTTTTAAAGCCAGCCATGGGCGTTATGCGTTAAGCAATAACTATCAACCTGTAGATATTGATATTACAGATCGCCTAACTGACCATCTCAAGCCTGTGTTAGGCACACCTAAGGTTCTGGTCATCCAGGTCTTAGGACAACAGCCTTCTTTAGGAAAACGGATTGGTAATATTGCCGGCACAGCTGCTTTCGCAGTTTTAACAATGGGTGTAGTTGTAGCAGATGATCCAGTACCTACAGAAGGCCAATACTATGTACTTTCTTATGTTGATTTGGATAAGAAACAAATTTTATGGTCTAAGCATCAAAAATTCGATGGAAAACTTTATCAGACCGGCCCAGTTAGCGTAACGACACCAAATATGCTAAAACCTTTGGGTCTTTAAAATAGAAATAAATAAAAAACCCTGTTTAATAACAGGGTTTTTTATTTAAAAGAATGTTATCCCTTTGTAAATTTAGTTGAATATTCAACCAATAAAAACTTATCCATCAGCCACTTATATTTGACAGGCGTATCATAACCCCACATTTCTCTCCTTTATTTATGGGGTTATGCATGAAAATGCTTAAAACACTTCTAGCAACTGCAATCGTTGCAACTTCAGCTTCTGCTATGGCTTCTGCAACAGTTTCTCCTGTTGCTGCAATGAAAGAACAAGCAAAAACTGTTGCCGCTCAAACTGCTCAACAAGCAACTGCGCCTGCACAAGCAAAAGTAGCGACTGCGACTGTTAAAGCACAAGACTCTGCTGCCAAAGCTACTGCTGAGAAACAAGCGGCTGTCGCTAAAGTAGAAGCAACTCAACAACAAGCTGCTCAAACTAAAGAAGCAGCAAAAACTGAAGCGGCTCAAAAAGTAGAAGCTGCAAAAGCTGCACCTGCAGATATGAAAAAAGTAGCGGATTCTAAAGTAGAAGCCGTGAAAACTGATGCAGCTGTAAAAACTGCTGAAGTAAAAGAAGCAACTGTAGCAAAAGCTGAAGAAGTAAAAGCAGCACCTGCCGAAGCAGCTGTAAAAGCCGAGAAAAAAGGGGGGTTCTCTTGGTTTAAAAAATCTGCTTAAGATATTTTAAATCCATAAAAAAAGATGTCCGAGTGACATCTTTTTTTTGTTTTTTGGCTCTTTCAGATTTAAAGTCAAAAATATAAAGACCTATAAATCTCTTATTAGACCTTTCGGGCTAGCATAGTCGCAAAATGCTGCTTGATCCGGTTGCCCTGCTCATCTACTCGGTGTAATTCACCGACATTTTCATTATATTTCACCAGATTCCAGCCTTCATAATAGGCACTAAGCTGTCCCGGCTTAAAACTAAACGGAAAGTCTGGCTGTACCGGAATATCATCGGTATCCATCGCACAGACAATCAGGTTATAACCGCCCGGCACTGTCGCCTGCTGCATCTGTGCAATAAGTGGTGGAATGGTATCGGCCTGCAGGAACATCATCACCACTGTACAGCAAATGAAGTCATATTGACCCTGAATACTGGGGTCAAGATTTAAATCCCGTTGCTGAACCTGAATATTCCCGATTTCTTCATTCTGAATGATCTGTCTTAAGGTCTGTAGACTATTTTCATTCACATCCCAGGCGTCGACTTCAAAACTGTTCTGACTCAAATACAACGAATTGCGGCCTGAACCACAACCGACATCCAGCGCACGACCACCCTTTAAATACGGCATAGCCGCCAGAATTTCCGAATGGGTCGGGCTTAGCTGATATTTCTTAGTGAAGTAATCCTCAGGTTTGCAGTAAAAACGCAGCTGACATTCTGCATCTTCACTAGCCGCAACGATCTTATGCCAGACCTGTGGCTCAATGAACGGCGGTTGCTGCTCTGGCGTAAATACATGTTCAGACTGTACATGACCTGACGGATCCAGCATGGCAAAATGCAGCTCACCTTTAAGAACGGTCAGCTTTGCCCAAGTGCCCGCTTTGGTATTGTGTGGCTGCTTGAATCCTTGTGGGATAGCTTGCTGCGTCCAGACCGGAAATTCTTTATAACATTTCAATTGTTGCATAAAAGATTGTGCTCCCTCTTCTCGCTTTCCGTCTGCAAGCATGCTTCTGGATATTCATTTTTCTTAAGCATAGCTGGTTCTCTTACCAATGAGAACTGGCCCATCTTTGATGTAAGCAATGCAACAAGACTAATTCTGACAGAAAAACATCATGTCATTTAGAGATAAGAAATCATAAGATCCTTATACTTAGAGTTTGTTCTCTGCCTCTTTAAGTGCCTGCTGATCCACTTGAGTCATTTGCTGATTGAGCTGCACTATTTCCTGATACAGCTTATTGAATTGCTTTAAGGGTGCATCTTCATAGAACATAAAGGTCTGGTTTTTCTTTTCCCATTTATTGTTTTTCAGCACCAGAAATAGCTGGTCTGCTTTGGCCAGACTCTGTTTTTCAATTTCAAAAATTGCATGAGCATTATCCTGCTGCTGATTGGCTTTCAGATTATCTGCCAGCTGCTGACGATAGCGGTTTTTTATGTCCAGCTGTTTCACCTGCTCTAACTGCTGGGTTGCCCGCTGTTGAATTGTCTGTTCATAACCATCGACAATTTCATGCACACGCTTCAGCATGGCTTCGGTTTCTTTATAGTCTTGGGCTTGATCTTTGGCTAAACGGTCAATGTCCAGAAAACGATCCCAGTCCGCTGCTTTGAGGTCACGTAAATACTGATTGCGAGCCTCGGCACGATCACGCATCTGACCCAGAATAAATTGGGCCATCACGGCATAATCCCCATCCAGACGATCATCTTCCAGATCAATCTGAATCGGTTTAGACCAATCCTGTGCCTGTTGCAAAATAGATCCAGTTTTTTCTTCCAGTACCGTTTCATATTCTTGCAAATCGGCCTGCTGTTCCTGCTCTACAGAATTTTGATAAAATAACCAGATCAAAATTGCCAGTACCACTCCAGCGATAATCATAAAAACACGGGGCATCTACACGCTCCAGGTCTGTCATCCAGATCTTGTTGATTTTTTACACTATGCTTATTTTTCCAGCATAATTCAAGACATAGAGCTTTTCACATTTGTGAACGTGCTTCCTCAATACTGAAAAAATGAATCCAGTAAAAAGCCTGAAGAAAGGAAATAAGTTTTCAGACTTCCTTTCTTCATGACGTGATCTGGCTATACCGAAACTGACTGACCTGATCAGCCTGACCCATCGGATTGTGTGCTAGCGCGAACCAAAAGGCAGCCTGAGCTCAAGCCGATTCGGATCAAACTGCTCCCTGACGATCTGGACATTGGTGGCATTCCGGTCAATGCCAAAAGGTTGCAAAATCACATAGATTCCATTTCTTGGATCTGAGGACTGCAAGCCTTGCGCTACTGCCAGTACATATTCCCGGAACACAGTAGGCAGACTGTCCAGATCTGGATTAGGCGCTGCTGCCCCCATGTCAATATTTGCAACGACATCACCATCGACACTATAAGCCTGGATATCGCGTTCAATTTTCATCAGGCGCATCTGCAAAGCCTTACGCTGGCTGGCACCTTCCTGATAAGGCGTTATTTCCGTCACAGCACGCATTTCAGGCTCTGCCATGACAGTTAAGGTGGGAAGTACCGTTGCTTCAGAATGAGCAGGAGCTGCATGACTCAGTACAGGGAGAGTAAAAGCAGTACAGGTCAGCATCAGGCCCAAGCTTTGAATGGATTTTAGGAGATTCATCTTATTACCCCTCGGTTGGAAAAGGGAAAGCGTCAGATTAAATCTTACAAGTAATACAGCTTCTTATTGTTAAGTTTGATAAACGGTCAATCGAATCCATTACACCCTCATAAAGCCAACCAGCAAATCAGGAGCTAAGCTCCTAAAAAATATGAATTATTCAGAAGTTAGATTTAAAAAAGCAAAAATCCCCAATATGGGGATTGATTTGCATTACTGGCTCATCCTTTAAGGAGATCTTGGAAATTGCGCTACAGGAGATGGATTGTTGTAGTTTTCTAATAAGCCCAGATTCACCTTGTCCAGATTAATCTGTAGTTGAAGACCGCGTCCTGGTTGCAAGCTGCTGCTACGATCGATCCCGATATTCTCCAGCAGTGTATACAGCCCTTGGGTTGGATCACCAGATTGTAAGCCCTGGGCAATGGTCATCACATACTGTTGCAGTGCAGGTGACAGTAAACTCAAATCTGGAGCTTGGGTCGGCTTGATATCGAGGTTTGCCAGCACATTTGGATTGACCATAAAATTTTCTGCATCTTTGGTTCCCCGGATTACCTGATGCTGCAAGGCAAGACGATTGGCTTCATTCTCAATAAACGGGACATAGCCAGTCTCATTACTCATTTCAGGTTCAGCCATAATGGTCATCGTCGGTAAGGTAAGTACCGGTTTCTGTTCTTCTGCATGTACTGCTATGCTCAATGTACCTAACAGAATCCCAAATAAAGATGTTTTTAGACTATTCATGGGCTTTCCCCCTACTTCAAATTTCACAACCTGAGTGCCTTTATCGGTTGCTAAAGTCTGTATTTAATTATCTATTAGATTACCTTGATTATTTAGAGAACTCATTCTTGCTCAGATGAATGGCAAAACAAGTTAATTCTTAGGCTGAATCAAAAATCACAGGCGAAAAAAAACCTCAAACAATGTTTGAGGTTTTTTCGAATATGGTGGCGAGACCCAGGATCGAACTGGGGACACACGGATTTTCAATCCGTTGCTCTACCAACTGAGCTATCACGCCGATGCGGTGTATTAAGCCGTATCTAGACACATTAGTCAATCGAAATTATGAAAAAAAAGATTGAGTGTCTGAATTTTGGCCTAAAAAAAATCCCTGATGGGATCAGGGATTGAAAACTTTAAAACCGTTTTGAATATGGTGGCGAGACCCAGGATCGAACTGGGGACACACGGATTTTCAATCCGTTGCTCTACCAACTGAGCTATCACGCCGATGTCGCGTATTAAACAGTTTCAGCTCTTAATCGTCAAGTACATAACGTATAAAAATCATCAAATGTTTACTTTTCCATCGATTTGCATGTTTATACAGCAATATTTTCATATTTTCAGCAAATACCTGACTAATAAAATAAATTGAATCCGGTATTTACAAAAAAAGCAGCCCGAAGGCTGCTTGAAATTTATCTATATTTAAATTTTTTCAAGATTTGCCAGACATCGGTGAATGGCCCCGCATCCCGGTACGAATGCTTTTACTCCTTTTTCCTTTTCCATGCGGCATGCCTCACTCACCAGCCTTTCTGCAACCCCGCGTCCACGGTTGGCCGGATGCACCACAATATTTTCCAGGGTCCGGCTTTCGCCTTGTCCTGTGCACCAGATGGCACCGATGATTTTGGTGTTAAATTCTGCGGTATAAAGTAAGGTATACTGTGCAAGGTTTTGCTCTAGATGTTCAATGGCATCTGCCCCATCACTAAATTCAGGGCTAGTGTCATACAGTCGCTCAAGCTGGCTGCGCACTTCGTCGTTTTCTAGAGAAGTATAAGCATGTACGGTAATAGGCATTGATAAACCCTCCTGAGCAATCTAATATGCGGTGACGTCGTCACGGCGAAAATATTTTCTACATCAATCATTTTGACGTATTTGAGGAACGTGTCTATGACAGATCGTATCAGTGAAGTGGTAAGAAATACCAACGAAACCAAAATTCGAGTTCGTTTGAACCTCGATGGTACTGGTCAAGGCACTTTAAACACTGGTATTCCATTTTTAGATCATATGATTGATCAAATCAAGCGACATGGTCTGTTTGATATTGATATTCATTGTGATGGAGATCTGGAAATTGATGACCATCATACCGTAGAAGACTGTGGTATTACCTTAGGTCAAGCCTTCGCTCAGGCTTTGGGTGATAAAAAGGGCCTACGTCGTTATGGACACTTCTATGCGCCGCTTGATGAATCTTTAAGCCGTGTCGTGGTGGATCTGTCTGGCCGTCCGGGTCTGTTTATGGACATTCCATTTACCCGCGCCATGATTGGCCGTTTTGATGTAGACCTGTTCTCTGAGTTCTTCCAGGGCTTTGTCAACCACTCGCTGATGACTGTACACATTGACAACCTGAAAGGTAAAAACAGTCACCACCAGATCGAAAGTGTATTTAAGGCATTTGCCCGTGCACTGCGTATGGCATGTGAAGTTGATCCACGTGCTGCGAATACTGTTGCTTCAACCAAAGGTACCTTGTAATGACCCGTATTGCCCTTCTTGACTATGGCATGGGAAACCTACACTCAGCAGCCAAAGCACTTGAACACGTCGGTGCAACGGTAGATGTGACTAATGATCCAAAACTGATTGCCCAAGCCGACAAAATCGTTTTTCCGGGTGTGGGTGCAATGCGTGACTGCATGCAAGGCATGCATGAAGCCGGAATTGATGAAGTGGTACGTAATGCCGTGTTCAACAAACCGGTATTGGCCATCTGTGTCGGTATGCAGGCCCTGATGCAACGCTCTGAAGAAAATGGCGGTGCGGATGCACTGGGCATTTTTGCAGGTGAAGTGAAACACTTCCCGGAAATGGCAGGTTTAAAAGTGCCGCATATGGGCTGGAACCAGGTACATCAGGCCGATCCAAGCCATCCAATGTGGAAAGACATTGCTCAGGATGCACGTTTCTATTTCGTGCACAGTTACTATGTGGAACCACAAGATCCAAGTATCGTGGCAGCGACCTGTAACTATGGTATTGATTTCTGTACTGCCCTGCATAAAGACAACCTGTTTGCGACTCAGTTCCATCCTGAAAAGAGCCATACTGCAGGCCTTCAATTGCTAAAAAACTTTGTGGATTGGAATATCTAATCCAATACATTTAAAAAGCTCGCATCATGCGGGCTTTTTTTATGGGCTACAGTTTAAAATTTTATTTTTGAAAAATAATTCACATCCAAGCTTCCTTCTCTAAGGTATGCTCTATTCAACCCGAATATTCATCAATGGAAGATGCTTTAATCATGGATACCCAGCTTAACGATATTCTGCCGAGTAAAGAGGCAATAGCGACTTTTCCACCTTTTCAAAATATCGCGCCTGAAAATATTGTGGTGATTAACAGCATTCAGCAATGTGAAGCTCTACGCGAAGAACTTGGGCAGATCGCAGTCTTTGGTCTGGACACTGAGTCTAAACCGACCTTCAAGGTTGGTGAAGTGTCCACTGGTCCGCATCTGATTCAGCTGGCCACTCTGGAAAAGGCCTACCTGTTTCAGATGAATGCTGCCATTTGGGATTTTCTGAAACCGATTTTTGCCAATCGAGACCAGATTAAAGTTGGTTTTGGCCTGAAAAATGATGCGCATCTTTTCCGTAAAAGAGGCATTGAGCTGAACAGTGTGATTGAACTGTCAAAGTGCTTTGGTGCGTTCGGCATTAAAAATCCTCTTGGATTAAAAAATGCGATGGCTTTGCTATTTCAGGTGAATTTTCCTAAATCGAAACGGGTTACGACATCGAACTGGGCGAAAAAACATCTCAGTCAGGCACAGATTGAATATGCGGCTGCAGATGCCTATGCACCTTTACTGGTTTTTGAAGAATTACTGCACCGTGGCTTGGGCCCCAAGGAAGTTCCCAATACTTCACTAAAATTGAAAATTCGCCCGCATTCAAAAATTTGAACGAACAAAAGATAAGTTTTCTAATGAAATATCATTTTGATATCAGACTCCATCAGGAGTATTGCAAAGAATAAAAAAATTGAAGAATAAAATCCTGTCACTCCAGCATATCTTCAGACAGGTTTTCTTTTTTCATACCGTTTAAGAGTTAGAAATTTCGACTTTATTTGCTAAGATGAACTCACTGAAATTCATTCTAAAGATTGAGCAAGGAGCGAAAGCATGCTGATCATCCCTGCAATTGACCTGAAAGATGGCAAATGTGTCCGTTTAAAACAAGGTCGTATGGAAGACGATACCGTATTTTCTGACGATCCAGTGGCAACAGCACAGCATTGGGTAAATGAAGGCGCTCGCCGCTTGCATTTAGTAGATTTAAATGGTGCTTTCGCAGGTACACCGATTCATAAGCCAGTGGTAGAAGCCATTGCCAAATCACAGCCAGAATTGCCTATCCAGATTGGTGGCGGGATCCGCTCGCTGGAAACCATTGAGCATTATCTGGAAGCAGGCGTATCTTTTGTGATTATTGGTACAAAAGCAGTGCAAAATCCTGAATTTGTAGAAGAAGCATGCAAAAAATTTGCAGGCCACATTATTGTGGGTATCGATGCCATGAACGGCATGGTAGCAACTGATGGCTGGGCGAATGTGACTGATGTAAAAGCGACTGATCTGGCAAAACGTTTTGCGGATGCAGGCGTGTCTAGTATTGTTTATACCGATATTGCCCGTGATGGCATGATGCAGGGTGTCAACATTGAGCAAACTGTACATCTGGCACAATATTCAGGTCTGCCTGTAATTGCTTCAGGTGGTGTAACCAATATGGATGACGTGCGTAACCTGAAAGATCAGCCTGGCATTTTAGGTGCGATTACCGGTCGTGCGATCTATGAAGGCACTTTAAATCTACGTGAAGCACAATTATTGCTGGATGAACAAGAAGCGCTATAATAGCGTCTGCTGAAAAAGAGGTCTGTGGACCTCTTTTTTTATTGTTCAATTTTTTTGATCCTCTCTCCCATGTCGACATCCGTTTCCCAAACATCCTCTACCTGGAGAACGAAAGTTCCTCAACTTGCTCTGATCCTCATTACCATCATCTGGGGTGGCAGCTTTATCACTGTACAATATGGCCTGAATTTCAGTAGTCCGGTGATCTTTGTCGGATTACGCTTTGCAGCGGCGGCAATTGCCGTAACTCTGCTGTCGCTGAAGCACTTGAAAGGCATGACGCTTAAAGAAGTGGCAGCGGGTGCCATCATTGGGGCTGTGATTGCGATCGGTTATGGAACACAAACGGTGGGCTTGCAAACGATTAGTAGCAGTGAATCGGCCTTTTTGACTGCGCTATATGTTCCCTTAGTGCCTCTAATGCTGTGGCTGCTATTTCGTAAGAAACCGCACTTCATGACCTGGGTCGGTGCCCTGTTTGCCTTTCTTGGTCTGGTCTTTTTAACCGGTAATGGCTTTGGTGCCATCCAGCTGAATTTTGGTCAGGTTTTGACTTTGCTCGGCTCGATTGCCATTGCGCTTGAGATTATTTTTATCAGTCATTTTGCTCCGAAGGTGAATACCCGGCGTGTCACCGTGCTACAACTCATTTTTGCCTCGCTATTTTGTTTTCTGATGGCACCGATACTGGGTGAATCTCAGTTACCTGACTTTCACTGGCATCTGGCAGGTATTTTGGTCGGTCTCGGTATTGCCAGTGCCTGTATTCAGCTGGTGATGAACTGGGCACAGGAAATGGTAGATCCTTCCCAAGCTGCAATTATTTATGCCGGTGAACCGATCTGGGCAAGTTTATTTGGACGTATGGCGGGAGAACGTTTGCCTGCGCTGGCACTTCTAGGCGGATTGATGGTGGTACTTGGGGTGATTGCCAGCGAATGGAAGCCAAAGTTTTTTAGAAAAGAAAAAATAGAAGAGTTGAAGGAAGATCTTTCCTAAGCTTATGAACTCCCCCTCTTAGAAAAGGGGGAGTTTTTTATCTAGAGAAATAAATATAGCTAATCTTATTTGGTATACATCGGTCGATTGTCATTCAGACGCATAATGCCGCGAATCGCGCGATAGACAATCCAGATCCAGGAAACAAAGACCACAACCAGACAGAAAGTAGATGCACCAAAAGCGACGCCTGCAAACAGGTCCGGATCTTCATGGGTAAAGAACAGGAATAGGAACGGCACAAAGGCTACAATATTCCAGAATAGATACCACCAGAAACTGCGGATTTGCCAGGTAAAGTGGCTTTCAAAAATCGAGCCTCGTACATCCGAGCGCTTCACATAGTTAATAATCAGTGCAATCACTGCCAGCAAGCCACCACTAAAAATGGCCACGATATATAAGATATAAAGAATCAGGGTTAGCGTGCGATTTGAGTCTTTATCAATTGAATAGTTCATCTACGCTCCTGTGATTGTTTCTAGATATTCAGGCTGTTAAAGGGAGAAATCAGCCATATAATCAAAATGATGTTAAAAGCTATAGTACAAAAATAAATTTGCCGGAAGGGTTGTTTTTGTGTTTTATGACGTAATTTTTGCTGTGCCAGCCAGGCTGCCGGCCATCCTCCTAGAAAAGCTACCAAATGCAGGGTGTTTTCAGGAATACGGCGATTGCCCAGTTGTGCCGCTTCCTTATCCTGGGCATATAGCCAGTAACTGAGAACATTCATCAGGCTCACCAGTAACAGGATCATTCCACTCAACAATCCGGCTAAACTGAGTCCCGCCAGTACCAAAATATAGGCCACAGAAGCAACCTGCATCGGCTGTAGTTTTTCTGGCTGGCTTCGGCCTGATGTTTTAGTTTTTGTTTTTGCCGTTTTGGTTTGTGATGCTTTCAGGTACATAACCTGCTGGGCACGATAACGTCCCTGCTCATCTAGAATCACCAGATAATCTAGCGCACAACCAACAATTGGCCGTGGACCGGGACGGGCAAAATCTTTGATATGCAAAAACACGCGATCTTTGGCCGGATCATTGGGCTGAATAAAGCCATAGCCTTTGTCATCAAACCATTCTACCAAACGTCCCTGATCGCGCATTTTGCCTGTTCCTGTTTATTTTTAATTTAAGCTGTCACAAATTTTAAACGTTCAATCAGCATGTTACGCATCTCTTCCGGATTTTTTTGCAGAATATCTTCACCGGTGCGGCCTTCAGCAGCATTTTTCTGTGCCACCTGTAAACGCATCATCCAGAAACGGCCCGCAGCCATTGCCAGGTAAAGCTCCAGACATGATTTTTCATCCTCAGTCAATGGACGCACAGTTTCATAGGCTTTTAAAAAGGCATTGGCCTTTTCTTCATTTAAAGTAACTTCCGGATAATTGGTACAGAAGTCATTTAAAGTAATTGCAATATCAAACAGGAATTCATCTTTATTCAGCTCGTAAAAGTCCAGAATACCTTTCAGTTGGTCACCCTCAAACAGGGTATTGTCACGGAACAGATCCGAATGGATAAAGCCACGTGGACGATCCGGATATACTGCGGTTAAAGCTTCATACAGGCCCAGAAGTTTACCCAGTAAGACTTTATCTGCTGCGTTCAGACTCGGTTTAATTTCCTGTGCTACGTTATACCAGTAGGCATGGTCACGGACAAAGGCGCGCTCAAGTTTAAAATCTTTCAGTGCGACATGCATTTTGGCCTGAGCAATGGCAATCGCTTCCGCCTGCGCAACGGTAGATGGCATCGGATGCTCGCCCATCATGCGTGGTGCAATTTGTGCCGGCTTATTTTTTAGCGTATGAATGGCTTTGCCTGAATGGGATAAAGGCACCGGTACGGCCAGACCTGCCTGACCCAGATGCTGCAAGACCGGCACCAGTTCTCCAGCGGCCTGTTCATCCATATCTTCAAAAACGGTCAGCACATATTGCTGGTTTTCGCAGACCAGAAAATAGTTCGTATTCTGGATACCTCCTTGAATGGGAATCAGATCAATCACCTCAAGTCCATAAGGTGCTGCGAAATCCTGAACTTCCTTTAAAGTCAAAGTGGTATAAACCGACATAGAAAACCTGCGAAAAAACTTACATATTTTTGCTAGAATACCGTTTCCATCTACCAAGGTGTAGCGCTTGCGTGGGTGAGTTTCATAATCGGCTGTAATAATTGGAAAAATTTATGCTAGCTAAACGTATTATTCCTTGTCTGGACGTCGACAACGGTCGCGTAGTCAAGGGTGTTCAGTTCCTTGATATTCGTGATGCGGGTGACCCGGTAGAAGTGGCACGCCGTTATAATGAACAAGGTGCCGATGAAATTACTTTCCTTGATATTACCGCTACACATCATGGACGCGACACCACTTACCGTACCGTTGAGCGTATGGCTGAATCTGTATTCGTACCGCTTACCGTAGGCGGTGGCGTGCGTAAAGTCGAAGATATTCGTCTACTATTAAATGCAGGTGCAGACAAAGTCAGCATCAACTCGGCAGCCGTCTTCAACCCTGAGTTTGTACAGGAAGCCTCACAGCGTTTTGGCGCGCAATGTATCGTGGTAGCGATTGATGCCAAAAAAACTGGCGAGAATAAATGGGAAATCTTTACCCACGGCGGACGCAAACCGACCGGCATTGATGCCCTGGAATGGGCAGAAAAAATGGCCAGCTACGGCGCAGGCGAACTGTTAATTACCTCTATGGATGCCGATGGCACCAAAGCAGGTTATGACATTCCACTCATGCGTGCTATCAATGACCGCGTCACTGTACCAACGATTGCCTCTGGTGGCGTAGGCAACTTGCAGCATCTGGCTGACGGGATTATCCATGGTGGTGCCGATGCAGTACTTGCCGCCTCTATTTTCCACTTTGGCCAGCATACCATTCCTGAGGCCAAGGCTTATCTAGCTGCTCAAGGTATTGAAATGCGTCTTTAAACGACAGCCTTCAAATGAAAAAGAGCGTGAATATCACGCTCTTTTTTTATGCATTATTCTTAGAAATCATTTAAATTCTGGACAAAAAAAAGGAGTCTTGCGACTCCCTATAAAAACCAAGAAGAACTACAGCACTTGGTATCTTTGACATTTACAATATAACTCAATCTGTATGCAGGTTGATAAGACTTTCAATCATCAACAGACGCAAATATAGGTGAAATCCTGAGCGCAATATTGACAATATATGCAGAATTTATTGACAAATCACGACAGGGTTAACCAAAGTGAGAAATGGTTAACATTTTATGTGGCAGATTACTCGAAATTTAAGTTATTTAATCACGATCTTTAGCCCATTTAGCCGGGAAATAACGCTGGGTTAAGCGCATAGAGATCTGTTCCGGCAAGACAATACCAAGGGGATTTTTTTCCTGTAAATCTGCTGAGGAAATCACCCGGGTTCCCATCAAATAATCAAACCAGGGCTTGGTTACACACCAGTTGGCGTCTTGGTTACTATTCATATGGTGATCATAATGCCAGGGAATTTTTTTTCTGGCCCATTCTGGCTCCAGATGTGCTCGCCGATGCATATAGAAATAATTGCCTGCACTATACAGCGTGGCCAAAAACATACCTTTGGACAAGGGATAAAAAGCCAGCCCGAATACGCTTGCTGCAACGGCCAGTGAACCGATTTCATTGCGGATTCGCCAGTTTTTCAAACCTTCCACATAGGCATAATCAGAAAATCTGGTCTTGCGAACTTCACGATGATGTTCCCAATGTGAACGCATGCTGTCCGGCACTGGGCTATAACGCGTCTGCCCTGCCCGATGCGTACCATGCAGCACATATTTATGCGCAAACCATTCAAAGCCATTGGCTACGACCAGTCCTGCTAGAAAGCCTTTCCACATGATCTTTTCCTCCCTGTTTGTTTACACTATAGGTCAAACAAAGGGCTAGATATTGACCGATAATTTCAATATCATTGACAAAAAACGACAGAACAAAAGAATTAAAAAATGCACGTTCCCCAAGATTATGTCGGTTCGGTATATGGTGGTTTAGGACATTTGCTTTTGGACTATTACCAGCTCAAACAACTGGACATCCCCAAGAAATTATTTGCGATCCAGAACCTGGAGCGTTTTGATTATATTCTCTGGCGCGATCTGCTCAGCCAGCTGGACCAGGAGTTGCAGCGGCCGGCACTCGGCCTGGAAATCGCGCAACTGGTGCAGGCCAAACATCTGGGTATTATTGGCTATCTGGCATTATCCAGTGAAACGCTGGGCGAAGCCTTTATGCGTTATCATGACTATCATCGCCTGATCTATGATGGCAGTCCTTTACAGGTCAGTCTGGATCGAGATTACCTGTCCATTTCCTGGAGCGAGATTCCGTTTAAAGTGAGTACGCAACTCACAGACGAGATTGCTATCGCGCTCATGACTGAATTTATTCGCTCAAGCATTCTGGAGCAGCATCAACTGCATCTGCATGAAGTCCATTTTCAGCATCCGGTCAATAAAAATATTGCGGTCTATGAACAGTATTTCCGCTGCAAGGTCCGTTTTGGACAGGCCAGAAACCAGGTATTGATTCCTGTGAGTGAAATGTCTACGCCTTTAAAGAAAGGCGATCAGACCTTACAGAAATTACTGATGCAACAGGCAGAAGCGGTGCTGGAAAAACTCCCGAACTCCACCCAGATTGATCAACGCTTGCAACAGGCGATTCTGGTGGGTCTGCAGAAAAATATGTTCCAGATTGAACATATCGCCAAACAGATGAATTTTTCTGTACGTCAGCTACAACGTTACCTGCAAAAACAGGGCCAGACCTATCAGCAGCGTATGCAGGAAATCCGCTGCATGATGGCCATGCAATATCTGAAAGATCCTCATCTGAGTCTGCAGGAAATCAGCATGCTGCTTGGCTATTCTGAGCAGAGCGCATTTCAGCGTGCCTTCAAGCAGTGGACGGCTCAGACCCCACAACAATGGCGCTCAGAATACCTGGAAACCCAGGTGCAGGAAAAATTTCTGGACTATCCTGCTACTGCAGAGATTAATGTCCCATATCAGATTTAAAAATTTGAATAAAATAAAAAAGCTCCTCATTAAAGAAGCTTTTTTCTAGCCGGAATAGTGATTTAAGAAATTTCTATAAAAATGGATTTTCAATTTCATCTGCATCATTGCGTTCAATTTTTTCTGGCAGATCCGGTGTTTCTTCGAGTTGCTGCACAATATCATTTAACAGTGCCTGCAAAACTTTGGCCGCCTTGAGACCAGCCTGGTCTTTAGTAATTTGCAGATTGCCATACAGACTGACACAGTCCAGATCATTCTCAACTGTCAGATCATGAATCGCATGCGATTCGGTTCCATTTTCAAATGCTTTAAACATTAATTTCTACTCTGTTTTATTATTTTTACTCACCTGTCTTCAGCATGCTACCTGAAGCCTGCTTTTTACAGCAAGCTCCTTTTCACTATTTCAGCAGCTGTAGGATGTATTGCAGTAAGGCCTCAATCAGCTGTTTAACAATCGTGTCCTGGGTATCATGATCGATCCCGTTCTTATTAACTGATGAGCTGGTATTGCTTGTACTGGCTGAACTTGAGGCTAACGGTTTGAACTCACGCTGCAGTTTTTCTAGATCTTCTTTCGGCACATCTTCAGCACACTGGCTTTCTGCATCCCAATTCGAATAGGCAATTTTCTGGTTGGCCTTCACAGCATTTGCAGTCAACGGCAGATGATAGGTATTGCGTTTCTGTTCTTCAGTTAACTGAGGAAACAGGTTAATGCCGAGCTGCTCTTCCAGATAGCAGACACTGACAATGCGAACCTTGAGCGAATTATCATTAGGTGCATAGTAGGCACCAATGGCACCAGTTTTCGGCATGTAGATCGCTTTATACACGGCAGTTGGTACAATTACACCCTTGCCAATAGTTTTCAGCTTTTTGGCAGCAAAGACTGGCCCGGTCACTACATACACGTCCTGCTTCTGCTTGGTCACAATTGCTCGGGTCGCTTCTTCCAGCTCGCGCCAGACCTGCTGATTGTTCTTTGGTGCCTGCGGGACCATATTGGCCAGCGAGAAACTGTCAGACTGTGCAGCTTTATTTGGCATATCCGCATTTGGCGCCATATGGCCTCGGTCATAGCCTGAACCCCGGTAGTCAGCCAAAGTCGCACGATGAGCAGCATTTAGTCGTGTTTCTTCATGGAAGTTGTCTTCACGTGGAATTTTCTGGCTCAGACGCTTCGGTGTTAAGGCCTCCGCCACCCAAAGTGGCGTTTTGGATACCCCAGAATAACCCACATTAAAGCCATTAAAACACAGTGAATAACTGTCTTTTTTCAGGCTGTCTTTCATCAGGTAAGGCGGAATATCCCGGTAAAACTGTTCCAGACAGCTCGAATTCGATGTAGACGGCAGAGAAATCCACTGACTGATTTTTTCCTGGCCAAACGCAATCGCGAAACTCCCGGAAGCGACCATTGCCAAGATCACTTTCACGCTATTTTCATTAAAAAACTGAAAAACTGAATTCTTCGACTTACGCTGCTTCTTTGCCATGCTACACGTGCTTTTAAGATCAAAATCGGGGGTTTTGCGAGCTTAACAAGCCATGTATATGAAGTATATCTTACCCTCTTTATTTGCCTAATAATTACACAATCTACCCCTATATTCTTAAATCTTGTAACAAAGTGTCGTTTTTTTAGTGAGCTTTCAGCGCGGTTTTTTAACCTTTAAGTAGCTTTGATTGTGACCTCGTCTTGAGTGTGCAAAGCTATTTGACTACTCAAATTACGTACAATTATTAGCAATGGAGTTAATTTATGAATTCCAAACTATCTAAGTTATTAGGTCTCGGAATATTTACAAGTGTGATCAGTGCCGGCGCATTCGCTGAGCCTCCTGTACAAGCGGGTGAAACACTTGAAAGCTTATCTAAAGCTAAAATTAGTACCACTGTAAATGGTCAGCAAGCCTCACTGGAAAGCCTGGTGAACTCTGGACAGATCCGTCTGGTAAACCAGCCAATGTCTGCACCTGCTCAGCCAGGCCAGCAGCCACAACAATCAATGCCAAATCAGCCAATGCCAACACCAGGCATGCCTGATGCACCTGTTGCACAACCAGAAATGCCGGATACCAATCCAGCTCCAGCCAATCTTGAGTCTGAACCAGCAGCCCCTGCTACAGAACAGGAAATGACTATGGGTGAGGCTGTAGAGCAACCAGCTCTTGAAGAACAGCAAGCTGCTGCACCTGAAGCGGCTGCGATGACTGAGCAAACTGAAATTGCAGTAGAAGCTGAAGCTGATCCTGCGGTAGATGCACCTTTAAACGCAGCCCCTGAAATGCCGGTTGAGACAGAAGCAACAGAACAATAATTTGTTATAAAGCTTTCTAAATTCTCTCCCCTAAAAAAACCAGAGCCTAGCTCTGGTTTTTTTATTTTTACATCTCGATCTGGCTACCCAGTTCAACCACCCGGTTGGTCGGAATCTGGTAGAAGTCGCTGACCGGACTGGTATTACGCTGCATGGAAACAAACAGTTTTTCCCGCCAAGGTGCCATTCCCTCTCCCACCGTATGCATAATCCGTTCCCGGGAGATAAAGAAACTGATCTGCATCAGGTCATATTCAAAGCCCCATTCTGCATACGCATGCTGCAATGCTTCCGGAATATTGGGCTGATCCTTAAACCCGTAATACATTGTCACTCGATAAAAATGCTCACTGAGTTTTTCCAGTTTAATCCGTTCTTCATCGCCTACAAAAGGAATATCTCGGGTAATAACCGTCACTAGAATATTGCGCTCATGTAGCACCTTGTTGTGCTTGATATTGTGCAACATCGCATGCGGCACAATGGTCGGAGTTCCGGTCAGGAAAATCGCTTCACCCGGCACAAACTTGGTGCCTCCCCCAATTGAGATACTCTTAATAAACAGGTCAATTGGTAGCGCATCTTTTTCCAGACGGTTCAAGACCAGTGCACGACCATCTTTCCAGGTCATCAGAATCGTAAATAATGCCGCCCCGAGCAGGATCGGCACCCAGCCACCTGATGCAATTTTTAAAGAAGTTGAGGCTACAAAAACTAGATCCAGCATCAGGAATGGTGTGGCAAATAACACTACTTTCCAGATTGGCCAGCGCCAGAAACCATAAGCCAGAATGCTGATTAAAATGGTACCACACAGCATAGTCATGGTGACTGCGACCCCATAAGCACTCGCTAAGCGGGCGCTATTTTCAAAGAGTAAAATCAGAATCACTACAGAAATAAACAGCATCCAGTTAATGAAGGGCAGATAAATCTGGCCACGCTCTTCGGCTGAGGTATGTTTTACACTCAGGCGTGGCAAATAACGCAGTTGAATGGCCTGATTCACCATGGAGAATACCCCGGTAATGACGGCCTGTGAGGCGATCACAGCAGCTGCTGTGGCCAAACCAATCATTGGATATAAGCCCCATTCCGGAAGCAGCATATAAAAAGGATTTTCCAGTGCTTCAGGACGGCGCAGCAATAATGCCCCTTGTCCAGCATAATTCAGTAACAAACATGGCAATACGATAATGAACCAAGCCAGACGAATCGGCAGACGACCAAAATGCCCCATATCGGCATAAATGGCTTCACCACCAGTCATGGTCAGAATCACGGCGCCCATGGTCAAGAAGGCTACAAAAGGCTGATCGACCACAAAATGATAGGCCCAGTATGGATTCACCATAGCCAGTACTGTCGGGGTCTGAATAATACTCCACAAACCGAAACCACCAATTGACAGGAACCAGAGTAAGGTCAACGGACCAAAAAATTTGCCCATGGTTCCAGTACCATGACGTTGTACCAGAAAGAGTCCCGCAATAATCCCGATCGATAGAGGTTCTAACCATTGATTAAACACAGGTGTGGCTATACTCAGCCCTTCAACCGCAGATAACACAGAAATTGCCGGGGTAATGATCCCGTCACCAAAAAACAGCGATGCCCCAATAAAGCCGAGCGCAATCAGGTAAATTTTCTTGTCATCAGAAATGCGTGTGGTTCGCAAATTGAGAGCTAGTAAGGACATGATTCCGCCCTCACCGTTGTTATCGGCACGCATGATAATAGTGACGTATTTGAAGCTCACCGTCAGCATGATGCACCAGAAGATCAAGGACAAAATGCCCAACACCGAAGCTTCACTAATGGCAAGGTGCGACGTCAGGAAACATTGGCGTAGTGCATACAATGGACTGGTTCCAATATCTCCAAAAACAACCCCAAGCGCAGCCAGCGTAATTACCGGGAGAGCTGCTTTCTGTGCAGTGCTTTGCATATATCGTCTTCGTTTTTAACAAGCATTTTTGCGAATCATAGCATTGCGCTCAAAGTTTTTCCGCAAATCAATTGTTTCAAGCTTGGCAGACTGGCTTTTTTTCTATATCATCCACGGCCATGGTGAGGTGTCCGAGTGGCTGAAGGAGCACGCCTGGAAAGTGTGTATACGTTTATAGCGTATCGAGGGTTCGAATCCCTCTCTCACCGCCAAATATCATTCCCACGATGTCTTATGGGATCTTAAAAGACTTAAACCACAAGGGTTTAGGTCTTTTTTTTGTCTTATGCTATCTCACAATATCTATTGAAATCCTGTTCCAGTTGGGGGTATAACTGGGGGTACATATTTATACCCCCAATTTTTATACCCCCATTTTCTGCGGAACTTCAAAATGCTTACCGATGCAAAAGTACGAAAGCTTAAGCCTTCAGATAAAAAAACTCGTTATTCCGATGAGAAAGGGATGTACCTAGAAGTCACACCATCGGGTGGTATGTATTGGCGAATGAAGTTCCGCTTTAACGGTAAAGAAAATATTTTCAGCATCGGTACCTATCCTGAAACCTCACTGGCTCAAGCAAGAAGAATTCGAGATGAAGCGCGGTTAAAGCTAAAAGATGGGGTTAATCCCAACGAAGCGAAGAAGCAAAAGAAACAGCAAGCCGCTGAAAATACTCTTTTCAAAGCACTTGCTATGGAATGGATGGAAGACCGTAAAGCGGTTATTAAAGAAAATACTTATTTACGTGACTTATCTGTCTTTGAAAAAGACCTTTTCCCTACTTTAGGCAATATGCCTATTGATCAGATCAAAGGTAAAGATGTGCTTGCCTGCGCCAAAAAAATCGAAGAACGAGGCGCACAGGAAATGGCGAAACGTTCCATACCTTTAGCAGGTCGTATTTTTCGTTTTGCGATTCGTAAGGGTCTCATTGAGAATGATCCAACCCCTCATCTTCACGAGGCTTTGAAACCTCGCAAAGTGAAGCATATGGCACGTTTGGATATTTCTGAGTTTCCACCCTTCCTTGAGCGAATGGATCGCTATCATGGTAATCCAATGATCAAAACTGCAATTCAGCTGATGACCTTAACTTTTGTACGCACAGCTGAACTCAGAATGATGGAGTGGAATGAGATTGATTTTGATACTCATTTATGGAGAATTCCAGCTGAAAAAATGAAAATGGCTCAGCCTCACATCGTTCCATTATCCAGACAAGCACTTGAATTAATTGAAGGGTTACGGCCTCTCACAGGTACTAAACAATACGTTTTTTATAACCACAGCACAGCAAAACCCATAAGTAGTAATGCATTACTCTGTGTGATTCGCACAATGGGCTACAATGGTAAAATGACTGGTCACGGATTCCGTGGACTAGCATCAACTACATTGCATGAGCAAGGCTATATGCATGATGCGATTGAAATTCAGTTAGCGCATCGAGTAGGTAATGCTGTATCTCAAGCGTACAACCATGCTCAGCACTTAGAATATCGAATCAAAATGATGCAGGAATGGTCAGATTTTATTGATAGTTTAAGAAATAAAATTGTGCCTTTTCCAAAGCGAAAGATTGTGTAAAAGATCGATGGCTATTCAGTATTTCACCCAAATACAGCAAGTAAAATAGCTTAAATAGAAATTTTTTTACCTTTCATAGTCACCCGATCGAAACTATATACATGAGAAAACGGACTTTCGACACAGCGTCCAACCAAAGGAACTGAAAAATCAGGTTTGCCTTTCCTTAAAACCACATCTGCAGTGCAGATAGGGCATGTACCTGTAAAACGAGTAAATCGTGTAATTTGGTTTTTATATTGATCACGATACATCTCAATTTCAGCATCTAGCTCAGAGATCGAGATAAAGGTTAAAGGTGCTTTGATAACTCTATGCTCGGGTAAATCAAAAATAGGCTTAAACCAGGCTTGCCACATGGTTAATGAAAATAGACCTACAACAAACAAAAAAAAGATATTCCATGAAGTAAAATTTTCACCAACTTTTACTGTTATTAGGGCAACAACGATTAAGTACAATACCCAAAAAATCAACCACCCAAAAACTATCGTAATTAGTGCTAAGCCTCTTAAACTTCTGTTACGCATTTCACCTTTTGGAAAAAGCCATTTATAGAGCAATGATACTTTGATTATATCTGGTGAAGCACGATGATAAACCACCTCATCATCATCTTTATTACCATCTATCCGCACTGTCTCTACAGCATTTTCTTCATATTTCTCAATATCTAGCCAATAACTACGTTCATTTCCTTTCCCGCCTTTTGTTTGATTTTTTCTAACGGCAGGAATATAACCAATCTCTTTAAAAGGCTGATGTTCTGCACCAATAATATTTTTGAGCACTGTTGCCAATTGCTTATCATCTATCCATTTTTGAAGATCCTTAGGATCTGCATTATTGGCTGCAGCCTCCCCTTCATATCTTGCTTTTAATTTCCACCGAGTAAACTCAATCAATTCAGTATTACCACTTTGTAAAGCTCGAATTGATTCATCACACATAATTTTTAGGCATTCATATGCTTTACTGCTTTGTAAATATGTAAACAATTCATCTTGTAAGCAAAGCAATACTTTTAATTTATTATCAGACACTTAAACACCCCATATACCCGTATTTCACCTCTAAATACGGTGTTAGGAAGATTAAAACACAAGCATAGTGAAGGAGTAAATTAACTTCCTAAAGGAATTATAAAATGACCATGCTTGTCGCCTTGAATGAGAATAAAAATTTGATCCACATTACTGAAGCAGTTCGTGGGCTAGCTTGTAATTGCACTTGTTTTGAATGTGGAGAAACTGTTTTGGCGCGTAAAGGAGAAATCAATGAGCATCATTTTTCCCATGCAAGTAATAAAGAGAGTTGTGCAATTAATCCTGAGAGTGTTCTGCATAAATACGCAAAAGAAATCATTCAAGAATCTATGGGATTACTGCTGCCTGCTGTTCCTGACTCTGATATTGAAGCCTCATGGTGGACATTCGACCGCATTATTCCTGAATTTCCTTTAGGATTAATTAGGCCAGATTTGGTAGCTTACACAGATGAAGAACCAATTTTTATTGAAATAGCTGTCACACATTTTATCGATGAAATAAAGCTTAATGTCATTAAGTCCATGAATGTAAAGACAGTCGAAATAGATTTATCTGATCTTTTAAAATCTGACATCACAATACCGAGCGAGGATGCAAAAAAATTAATTCTTGAAAATTTAGAACCTAAAACTTGGCTTTTTCCTCAGACATCCAAAGGTATAAAAACCGACACTATTGGCCATCAAAATCAAACCAATCTTTTAAAGATTGAAAGTAATGATCCTTCTACTACAAATACTACAATTCCAACTTGGGAGGACTTTCAATTCACTATTAATGGGATTTGGGTTCATGCTCGAAAATTTTCAGGTGGTATGCTTTCAGTAAATTGCACTTACAACCCTGAGATTATTGCGATGTTAAAACAATGGCGCAATGAAGGTGGTGGGCGATATAACAACAAATATAAATCTTGGAATTATTGGCAGCCTTTTTCAGCAACCGTGCTGGAACGGCTATATCAAATGCATTCCATCGAAAAAAGTTAAGAGCCTTTTCGGCCCTTAACTTTTCATCAAAGTGATTCCAAGAAATTAATTAATTCCGTTAAACCTTTTTCAGATTTAAAATTTACCCCCGCCCCATACTCAGTAGGATTATCTATACATTCTGAAATAGAAGACTTTGGATATTTTGCAAATGCTGTACTCATGTTTCCTTCAGGACCAAATTTAAACTCTGCATCCTCTATACATTGAAGTTCACTTTTTAATGCTTTAAGGGCAGGATGAATCATTAGCCGAGATGGTTCATTTTTACGTGATTGCTTATCTAGCAAACGTTTAACATAAATCACCTGACCATTAGCCAACTCAAACTCATAAGCATACTCACGCTCATCAGTCCGCCGTACACCTATGCGTTTCATCGCATCATAAATTTGTTTACAGCTAAGATAATCGCTCATAATTTACGATGCCTTTTTTTTCGCACGAGTATAGATATGCTTCGCTAATCGTTTCGCTACTTTCTGGCGCAGCTCTTCAGCACTCATGACTTTATTACACACATCTTCATTACCTGACAGACGCTCCAGGAAGAGATCTAACAATTTTCCTGATAAATATTCAGTGAAGCTATCTAAGGTATTCGCATTAACCGCTTGAAGAATTTCTTCATTTTCAACCGCAGCCTCTTCAATTTGGTCAAAGAACAATTGATCAGCTACTGTAAAATCAGTGCCAAAAGCTTCATTCAATTCATCAATCAGATGCGATACATTATCTGTAGATTCTGCCTGCCCAGTACCCACATCTGTAGAACCTTTCAAGGCATTCGCTTCACCATGCCCTAAATCGATACTATTTTCACTTAACTTCTGTAAGCGATAAAATTGAAGTTCCACAATTTTAGATAAATCAACTTCATTTTCCTTAGAGCCTTTCGGTAACTTTTGTAGTAAAGCTTTTAAATATGCATAGCGTTGCTCATGCTCTGAATCTGTAAAATCCATGATTTGCGAGACAAACAGATATAAATTTAAATAGCTTTGTAATTGGCTTTTAAATAGTTTTTGTTGCTCTTGTTGATGTACAAGGTCATCAGGATGAATTTTCTTATATTTATCAACAGCACGATCAATAATACTATTCAACTGCTTATGTTCATGCCCTGTTAGCTTGCTTCTATCCTTAAACCAAATATTTGCAAACTCATTTAAATCAACTTCAAAGTAAAACTTCCATTGATCCAACGTATGCCCAAGCTCATTCAATTTTTGTTCATTTGGAATATCACCAAGTTTGGTCAGCTCGTAGAATGGCTTAAATGCTTTATAAATATCTTCATGAGTATTCACAAAGTCCAATACAAAAGTATCTTCTTTACCATAAGCACAACGGTTCAAACGCGATAAGGTTTGTACTGCTTGGATTCCAGATAATTTCTTATCTACAAACATGGTGTGTAGTAAAGGTTGGTCAAAGCCTGTTTGGTATTTTTCAGCAACCAAGAGTACTTGATAATCATCTGTGTCAAATTGATCAGGTAATTCAGTTTCTTTAAAACCATTCATTTTAGGTTCTGTATATTCAGTACCATCAACCTCTAGTTTGCCTGAAAAAGCGACTAAGGACTTAATCCCTGTATATTTTTTTTCTTTAATATATTCATCAAATGCAAGTTTATAACGTACCGCTTGCTCACGGGAATTTGTAACGACCATTGCTTTGGCACGACCACCAATTCGATGCATCGTCACTGTTCTAAAATGCTCGACAATGATTTCTACTTTCTGAGCGATCACGCTTGGATGCATGGAAACAAAACGAGCCATTAAGGCTTTGGTTTTATTTTTTGCAAGCTCTGGATCATTGTCAGCGATTTTGATTAATTTAAAGTACTGTTCATAAGTCGTGTAGTTTGCCAATACATCTAAAATGAAGCCTTCCTGAATTGCCTGTTTCATACTGTAATGATGAAACGGAGCTTCGCCGTTATCACCTGCTTCATCAAAGCAAGCGAGCGTTTTCCATTTCGGTGTAGCGGTAAAGGCAAAGAAACTTAAATTAGGTTGGCGACTACGTTTTGACGCTTCTGCAAATAAATGCTTTTTCACGTCATCAGTGAGTTCGCTTTCATCCTCATCGCCATCATCTAAAAACTCTTGAGCAATCGCAGATTCAATCCCATCTTTATTGAGAATTTTGCGCAATTCCATTGCCGTTTCGCCACTTTGTGAACTGTGGGCTTCATCGACAACAACAGCGAAATTCTTACCTTCTGTACTCAAATCAACCTTAATGCCCTTTTTCGCTTGGGTGCGAATAGATTGCATGATGTATGGGAATTTTTGGATAGTAGTAATAATGATAGGCACATTCGAAGCTAAAGCATTGGTGAGCTGTAGGGTATTCTCATCAATCTTTTGTACCACACCATCTTTATGCTCAAACTGCGCAATTGTTTCTTGTAACTGTCGATCAAGTACAATACGGTCAGTAATCACAATAATAGAATTAAAAATTTTCTGATCATCTGCATTGTGCATGGATGCCAATTGATGTGCGAGCCAAGCAATGGTATTTGATTTGCCTGAACCTGCTGAATGCTGAATGAGGTAGTTATGACCTGAACCATTAGCTTTACTGTGTTTCGTGAGTTTACGCACCGCATCTAATTGATGGTAGCGCGGGAAAATCATGGTTTCTTTTTCGATATATCGAAAACCTGTATCCGTTCTAATCTTTTTGCTTTCTACACTCAAATGCATGTAGCGCGCAAAGATTTCCATAAAGCTATGACGCGCTAAAGTTTCAGTCCACAGGTAATGCGTGCGTACATCACCGTCTACAGGTGGATTACCCTTACCATTTAAATAACCTTTGTTGAAGGGTAGAAAAAATGTATTTTCTCCATCCAACTTCGTGGTCATATACACTTCACAAGTATCCACGGCAAAATGAACCAAAGTCCGTTTTTTAAACTCAAATAAACGTCCTTTTGCATTTCGGTCTTTCTTAAATTGGATTTTAGCATCCTCAACATTCCAACCCGATGCTGAAAACTCATTTTTAAGTTCCAGCGTAATCATTGGAATACCATTGAGTGAAAGTACCATATCTGGGATTTCATTAAATTCTGTATGAAGCTGACGTGTACATTTGAGTACATTGGCATCGTATTGTTCTTGGGTGGTTTTATTGATACTGGTATTGGGTGCAAAGTATGCCATTTTGATTTTTTTACCAAAACATTTGAAACCCTGGCGTAAAACCGATAGAGCACCTTCGGTATCTAAGGCATGTGCTAAATCATTGACAATACGAGTTTCTGTTTCATCTTTACACGAGTTATGAATTTTCTCCCAAGTTTTTGGTTGTGTTTCCTGAATAAAGGCAACCACATCTTTAGGAAATAAAGCAATTCTTGGATCATAGTCTTTCGGGTTGCCTTTTACATAGCCTCCAACAGTTGTTAAGCTGTGTTCAATGGCTTGCTCAAAATAATATTCGCTATGCATGGCATTTCCCCCAAAAAAATATGACCCAATGTTTTTAGTTTACTTTAAGATTTCGAACATCAATCTTCCCTGTCACCACTTGCGTGATTAAGGTTGAGCGATATTCTTTCAGCTTTTCAATACTTGAATTGACCAATTTAACTTGCCTATTAATCGTTTCAATTTCCATATCTAAATAGCTACTAATAGCTTTCTGCTCTTCCAAAGGTATATCAACGATTGGTAATGATACTAGGACTGATGAGTTAATAGCTGGATAACTGACACCTACTGAATTAGCTACAATACTACCGATCATTCCTTCTGATTGAATCCAATATCCTAAAAATTTCGAATCTAGGATATCCAACGGGCTGAGAACTGCAAATCCTGTTGATGCAATTAAGTTATCTTCAGCAGACTCAACATAAGTTATTGCTTTAAGATAAGTACGAACAGTAGAAACTAGCACATCACCACTTTTAACAACTCGTCTAGCTCGTGATGGCGCATTCTCAAATAAGAGTTCTTCCTTATTCTTAATACCAGCCGTTAAAGAAACATTTGAAATATCAACATATAAAATCTCATAATCTGAATCAGTTTTATCCGTTAAAGTCTTAAGGTTACAACCAACTGAAAATTTGAGTTTTTTAGTATCCCAGTGCTTAGGAATGTTACCTAACCATTCAACATCACTCTCTTTCATCTCCACATCAGGATTTAAGCCCTTTGTCACCGCATGAGAAATTAAAGCCACACGTTGTTCAGCCAATTTTTCCAATAAAGTTTCTTGCTTGGCAATTAAAGCATCAACTTGGGCAAGGCGTTTATCTAAAAAATCTGCAATGATTTTTTGTTCATCCATTGGAGGCAATGCCAACTTTAGCTTCTTTAAATCATCTTGACTCAAATTAGGCTGACCACCACCATTAGATAAGGAAATTAAAATTGGTCTCCTCATCCAAAGCCAATAATATAAAAATTTATGATTTAGCACTTTTGAACCACTAAATACACAGCAAGCCTGATTGAAAGTAGCTTCTTTTGCTAAAATACCTAACCTCCCAATAGTTGCACCATACATTGCTATAGCTATACTATTGATAGGATATTTTTTTAAGGCACTATAATCTTGTATCGCTGAGTCTGTGACTTTCTGTTTTGTATCATATATGTATGACTCTCTTAATTCCGAGGTAGTAACCCACAATACATCTCCATCATAATATTCTAAATTGTCACTTTTTGGAGTTGTACCACTTCCAATTAAATCCATAGCATGAGTAATTTTCCATACTTCCCAATGGCTAGGGATTTCCCCTAACCATTGCACGCCACTATCCTTATAACTTTCGTAACGTGGTAATTTGCTCATGCAGACAAACCTCCTAACATCTGCATAATCTCCTGCTCAAGCTGAACAATCTCAGCCTTAATATCCTCTAACGGACGTGGTGGCTCATACACGTAGAAATGACGGTTGATTGGAATTTCATAACCGACTTTAGTTTTACTATAGTCAATCCACGCATCAGCCACATGCGGTAAAACTTCGGCTTTTAAATAAGCTTCGCAATGCGCTGTAACCAATGGCAATAACTTAGACAAGTCAGGCTCTTTGTCATAATTTACAGGCAAAGGTAAAGTCAAATTGTCAGGGAATGAAACAAGTTCTGTATCACGCAATTGCGTATCTGGCTCAATATTCCCTTTACTGTCTTTGCAGACATCCGCAGTCTGATCACGTTCAGACAATGCTTCCAAAATCGCTTTCTTCACAGGTGCGCCAAGCTTAAAGCTTAATCCCTTCAAAATTGGATCAAGGACTTTTAAAAATTCATCACGATTCTTCCAAACCTGATCAGAAATTTTTGCTGTAAGTGCCTTTTTAATCGCTTCCTGTTGTAAACGACCTGCTTGCTCCTCTTTCGAAATTTCAGCAGTATCTTTGACTTTCTTACTCTTGGCTAAGCTTGTAAATGTAGACTGTTCATCCAACAAAGCAATGCGTTCAGCAGAAATCATAAAGTTCAAACGTAATGGGCGTTCTACAGTCAGCTTCAAATAACCAAAATCTTGATTATTAAAAATCTTCGAACACACCTTTGCCTCACCAGCTTTGGTTTGGATCAATGCACTGGTGTCTTGATCTTTAAATTTCGAATAAAACTTAGTCAGTTCAGCAATATGGGCTTTAGATAACTCATGGCGCTTGTTACCTAAACTTTTCGCCATTTTCTGATAATGTGCTGTACCATCTATCAACTGCACTTTGCCTTTACGCTGTTCAGATTTTTTGTTTGAAATAATCCAAACATAAGTATAAATACCCGTGTTATAGAACATCTGATCAGGTAAAGCGATAATCGCTTCAAGCCAATCATTTTCGATAATCCAACGACGAATATTACTTTCACCACTGCCCGCATCACCTGTAAATAATGGCGAACCGTTAAACACTACGGCAATACGTGAACCTTCCCCACCATTTTCAGGCGAAGGCTTCATTTTAGAAATCATGTGTTGAGCGAACAATAATGATCCATCATTGATTCGTGGCAAGCCTGCACCAAAGCGACCTGAAAAGCCTTGCTTCTCTTCCTCATCAATAAATTCTTTTTGGTTTTTCCATTCCACACCAAAAGGAGGATTTGAGAACATATAGTGAAAGTCTTTGTCAGCATGACCATCACGCGGAACATACCCATCTTTTTCCTTGGCATTTTTCACACCAAGCGTGTCGCCATACACAATGTTTTCAGCAGGTTCATCTTTAATCAATAAGTCAGAACAACAAATCGCATAAGACTCAGGGTTATATTCTTGCCCATAGACATCAAGGCTAATCTTCTCATTGTATTTCTTAAGAAATTTCTCCGACTCAGACAGCATCCCGCCCGTACCCGCCGTTGGGTCATAAATACTACGGTGCACGCCTGCTTTAATCAGCTCTTTCTGATCCTCCTCAAAAATCAAATTCACCATAAGTTCAATTACTTCACGTGGGGTAAAGTGATCCCCTGCTTCCTCATTTGCCTGTTCATTAAACTTACGTACTAACTCTTCAAATAGGTAGCCCATTTGTAAGTTACTTACGCTACTAGGCGCAAGGCTTAAACCTGATTCAACCAAACCATTACGGAACTCTTGAAAGACTTTATATAAACGGTTTGCATCATCAAGTTTTTCAATTTCTTTCGCAAATTCAAACTTGGCAAAAATATCCTTCGCTTTAGGTGAAAAACCATCAATATACTTTGTTAAATTTGCTGTAAATTGATCTGGATCATCCAACAGTTTTTGTAGATTAAAACCACTGATGTTATAAAGATTTTGTTTACGATTTTTATCCGCAATTTGGCTCAACTGCTTTTGTAAAAAGACATTTGGGGTTTTGTCTTGCAAATTCGCCACAGCTTTTTCATAGCATGCTTTCATCTCATCTGCATGCGGTGCAAGAATTGCATCAAAACGCCCTAATACAATTAATGGCAACATCACACGACGATACTGCGGTGGACGATAAGGTCCACGAATAATATTGGCGATACTCCAAACTAATCCTACAAGTTTAGAATGCTGTGGGTGTTGATTTACTTCATTTGTCATTTCATTTCTCCAATTCAAAAATTCTGTTTATTGCGCCATTTTGGCTTGTATTAAAATTTGTTCGCTCATCGCTTGATTATATTCAGCACGTAAGGCCGTTAATTGCTGAAACACCAATGCCTCTTGATCTGCCTCTTGAACAAGTTGAAGTATTTCTTCTTGCTGATTTAAAGATGGGATAACGATTGATGCCTCTTTTAAAGTTGAGATACTGAGCATCATTAACATTGATCCACGGCTGTTCATTTCAAAATATGAACGCATGACTTGAGAATGGTTAAAGTACCAAGCTAAAAATTCTGGCTTGAGCTTATCTATATTTAGATTCACCACAATAAACTGATTACTCACCACCACTTGATCAGCTTGATCGCCTTTAAACACATAAGCCTTCGGCTCTCCACGAGCAACTACTATGATCGAATTATGTTTTAAATATTGTGGTTTTGAATCATAAGCCCATTCAAGATCAGACAACTGATCATCTGTAATAACAACTTGATCTTTTGTTAAATCTTTAATTTGAATAGCTTTCACATCAAATGTATTGACTGATTTTTCAGGTGGTCGTTGTGTAAACCCTGTATAAATCTCAGCGATATTCTTTAGTTTTGTCTCCATCGTATTTCCTTTTGTTTAACATGGAGCGCTTTGTTATTTTTAAGATATAATCTAAATAACAAAGTCTCCTTTGATGAGTGGATTTTGTTTTGAAAAGTTATTCGATCGCCAAATCTCAACTTTTCAATTCATGCAGTAGAGCTTGTACTGATAAAATCTACTGCATGAACTCACTATACGATGCCCTTCTTATTTATGCAAATTATTTTTGCACTTTTTTTCGTACTGCAAAAAATATTTTTATTCTTCTAATTCTTCTTTATATTTTTTATAGCCTATATAGCCTTTTAAGGACCATTTTTTCATCGCAAATTTAATGTAGCGTTCTTCTTGTTCATTAATAATTTCATTATAAAAATCATAGTAGTAATTAATTGTCTTCTTAATTTCTTGCATAGATTCAACAGTCTTGCGAATGTTTTTCCCTACCTTCCGGACATGCTGTAAATCAGTTGGAGCTTCGTCTAATCCATCAAGATACCGATCTACTTTGACCCATACATCATCATTATTACCTTGAATATTTAACCTAAGTTCTAGTAAGACGAAATTTCCAAGTCTTCTTTTCTGGTAATAATCAATTTCTCTACAATTTTGGCCTTCAAGATTTCGGTTCTCTGTTGCCCATAGATGCTCTATGGATAAATAGTCATTTGTTTTTCCAGATGATCTGCTTTTTAAAATTTTATCGATGTTGATAGTTTTGTGGGGTTGCAAAGAGGATTCATAGTTCATTAAAAAATAGCGCATTCCACGCCAATTATAAAAATCGAATGGACTTTTATTATCCAAACGAAAAGACTCCTCAAACCAGCCATCATGTGCATAACGCTGTACAAAACTTACTAACACGTATTCAAGCGCCTGATCATCATTTGTTAATGTGATTTGACCAACTATTCTATTCTCTTCGGCAATGTAGTGATTTAATAAATTTCCGTAATAGTATTTACTCGCAAATTGATATAAGTCACCTTGCCCAGTGTCTTTCCTAAACGTCATGTTGTTAGCAATATAGACTCGGAAATTCAAGGTCTCTAATAATTGTAGATGTCTCGCAAGAACATCTCCCTTACCTTTATTTTTTATTACAAGAGCTAGGAATAAAGGCATGATTGATGCGTGTACATTTTGTGCTCTTATATTTTCAATCAATGGCTTTATCGAGTTGTCTAATCCAACATAATTCGGTGCATACAAGTGTTCATACCACTTCGCAGCTAATTTCAGAAAATGTATAAATTCTTGAAGTTTTTCAATGGTTTTATTTCTTTTATCTTCAAAATTTAAGCATTGATCTAAATTGATCCTAGCCTTTAGAACATCGTAACCATACTGACTATCTGTTTTATTTATTTTAAAAAATACAACTAAACAATAACGTAAAAAGGAACTTTCATCTTGAGCAGAGGTTTTTTTTGATTTATTTAGTGCCCTTAATATATCTGACCAATTTTCTGAAATTTCTTTTCTTAAAGTCGAGGCTGATAGTTTCACTGAACAGTAGATTAAATAATTTTTTACTTTTTCTAATTCACTTAATGACTTACCTCTATTATTAATAACCTCAAACATAATACCAGTCTCGGCATCTTCAACAGGAGCATAAACTAGAAATCCTAATTTATTTTCTAAAACATACAAAACATCTTGTATCAAAACTCCTTGATCTTGTATTTCTTTCAACCAAATAGATACTGTTTTTCTTACTTCTAATAATCGCTCATGTGACTCAAGACTAATAGGGCAATGTTCAGTATTTCCATCATGCATCACAACCTTCTCAAAAAAAGTTCGAGTATCAGAGTTAAGAGTCAGAATATTTTTTTGATTCCCTATGCTACCTCGCTTTATATAAAGTTCCGTGAACTTATCTTTAGTATTATCATCAAGATACTGAGAAATACACTTTAATATTATTACAAGTGTGGTTAAACGCTGCTGACCATCTACTATCTGAAAACTTTTTTTATCATTCTCTATTGGGGAAAGAACTAAAGTTCCAGTGTAATGACGAATTGCACTTTCATCCAACATGAGATGCCGAATATCCGTTAATAGATCCTCGACTTGTTTTTTTTCCCAGGCATATCCTCGTTGATAGTCAGGAATATAAAAAAAATTATCTTTAAAGATTTCAGGAAGTGTTAGTAATTGCGTAACAAAATTATTATTTAGCATTAGAAAAAATTCAAAATAAATCCGTGAATATAATAATGCCTGTATAGGGTAAATACTTATAAGACAACAAAAAATTTATTACTTTTACTAAATGACTTTTTTTCATTGTCCCCCAACCAAACCAAATACTCATTCTCAACTGCCTGTCTGTATGCCCAATCAGCTACCCGATGTGAACGCTGCATATCGGTTAAGAAACCAAGCTGAGAGACCTCTTGTGTAATCAGTTGATCGTGTAAATAATTCCGTTCCAACCACTGATTCAAAAATTGTTCTGATGCCAGGTAATTACTTTTTTGCGAATTACATTTGTCATCTGCCAACACAAAGTTATGCCCGGTATCTGCAGGATAAAGTGACCATGGGATAAAGTGATCTACTGCGTATTTATTGTTTTTAAGACTCTTACCACAGTAGAAACACTGGCATTCTTGCAGGTCAATGAGAAAGTTTGCGACTTGCCCTAATTGACTACGATTAGGGGCAAACATAAATTCATCCAGATCAGGTAGGCCATCCAAGACAACAAGGTTTTGTTTGTTCAGCCGAATAAAATCAATCCAACGTTTCTGGCACAGCTCTTCAATAATTTCGCTGAACTGCCTCAAGCAATACATCACTTTCGGTAATAATTGCAGAGATTCCTGTGAGTCATTCAAATGGTAGAGAAATTCAAAAGTTTGCCCATTCAGATTTTGCAAGTAGACTACAGGCATTCTTTTCACCGTATCCGCCACAGATTTTCTGAGTTTTAACCAAAAAGTTGCATCTCTTCTTGCAGCGGCGATTGTTTTAAATTGCTGCTGCGCTTTCTGAATTTCACTGATGATCTTTGCTTGCCGACCGGTACTTTGTTGAATCGTAAAAGGTTCATATTGGTTGAACTGAAATGGCAGTGACTGTTTCCAATAAAGATCAATAAACTTCTCAGCAATGTCCAAATAATCTAGACGCAGAGCTGCACCCGTATCTTGTCCCTGTTCAATCGCAAGTCGAGTAATACTTATCAGCAAGGCAAACTTATAGGTTGAAGTGAACGTACCTGACTGCAAAATTTGCTGGATATGCTTAAGGAATTTCAATTGTTCTTGAGGTGTTGGAACGGCTTCATCACTTACAAACATTGTTTAACCCTTTTGCTTTTTGAAAAGAATATTCAGCCATTCTTCTGTTCGGTCTGGGCGTTTATCAATGGTAATCCACTGTTGTAAAAGCAGCACATTATCAAAGTCTTGTAATAATTCATGTGCCTGCTGTTCATTTAAGTCAGTAAAACTGCGCCCATCCTTTTCACGATCTTGACTGCCATATTTAAAGGACATATAGCAAACACCATTTGGCTTTAGTGCCGTTATGATCCTTTGCAAGACATCTGGTAATTGATCACGCTCACAATGCAGCAAAGAGGCACATGCCCAAACTCCATCGTATTTAGCTTGTTCAGCCAATTCATAAAAACTGCCGAATTGCACGGGTAGCCCGGTAAGCTGACGTGCTTTTGCAACCAACTCTTCTGAATAATCAATTGCCTCTACCTGATGACCAAAATTTTTAAAAACCAGCGTATCTCGACCCGAGCCACAGCCCAGGTCGAGAATAGAAGCATGTTCGGGTAAATATCTTAAAAATGATTGGTACAAACTGGTCATGTCCACTTGATAAGTGGTATCAAAGAAGTGGTCAGCATTTTGATTGTAATAGTTTATGGTTTTATTCATGATCTTCGAAATATAGACGGACGTGGTATTCACTTTAAACGCGTGACATAAGCATGCCCTAGTGATTATAAACAGAGGTTGTCAGAAGTTTAATTAAAAACTAAGATAAGACAAATAGTTAAAGATTATAAAAAGATGACTGCTTGCCCTTTATGTAACAATCAACTCGATAGCGAATACTTAGACTCTATCATGGACGAACTTGCTCGCTACAAAGACTCTCCTTTTTACTCCAAGATCGAACAATGCCCTCATTGTCAAAAAGATCTGCTTTTTAAAAAAGTGGCTCTTAGTTATTACCTAATCAGCGATAACAAAGAAATTCTTATTGGTGGCGCATAAAAAAATTCAGTTAGAAATAAGGGAGCCGTAGCTCCCATTTTTATTCTCGATTTTGCAACTTAGCCTCAATCCACTGATTAACTTCCCATGCCACCCAGCCAATACGGGACTCACTGAGACGCACTGGTCTTGGAAAAGTTGGATCATGGTACTTTGAGTTTGGATTGATCATTTCATAAATTTTTGCACGACTAATACTTGTGAAATCGATAACATCTTTAATATTAATAATTTGATTCATCTGAAAAGTCTGACCTGTGACCGCATTCATGATGTTTACTCCTGATCATTGATGCGAGCGCGTATTCGCTCAGATGATATGGCAGTCCAATAAAATTTTACGGAATCCCATGTTATCTAAGTCCATCTAATTCACAGCCCTTACACTCCCCTGTAGACCCTGCTGAATATCCTGCACAAAACCCTCTCTCTGATTGAATTTAGGCTTTGCATTAGTTTTCAGTTCAGTCTGGGTTTGCTCAGATTCATCTTCTGCATAAAATTCATCAAGCACATCCAAGCCCTCCTCGCTGTTCAGCTCAAATCTGGCATTCTCAAAGCCTTTTCTAGCAGTAAAATCTAGTGCTTCCTGATAAAACCCGGCGGCCTTACTCTGCTCATCCATTTGTCGAGCCGAGTGGATTGCCTCCTGCAAGTTCACCCCATCACGCAAGGTCAGATCCACGTAGTACACCGGCTGGCGATAGCTTTGTGTGGTGCTTTTCCCTCGAAGCGTCAATTGCAATGGTAAACATGACAACAATCCTCCTGATGCCGCATGGTAGTAAGCCAGACGTGCAGCCAACGTCCGGATACTATTAAAACCTGTAGTTCTAAAAATGAATGTCCCCAATTCATCCGACTCATCCAGATTGACATGCAGCCGCCCATAAGGTTTGCAATGTCCACCTTGTGCCAATGAGCATAGATCTGGGGATGGACAAGGATGCTGTTCTACGCCTTGAGATGAAATGCGCTGGCAGGTCTGTCCATTCCCCACACAGATCGGACGTCCCGTCTGACGGTCAAACAAACTGTACTCAGCTCTCAAGTTAAGCTCGGGATCATTGAAGATCATCCGTACAGGGATAGATCTCAATTTTCCATTCGGTGCCGCTGCACGTAGCTGTTCATCTAATGGATGCTTAATCCAGCCATCCTTGCTCTGGATCTGACTGGTAATGGTGAACTGGTCATCTTTCTCTGGGAGCCTTTTGCCATTCTTTTCAATGACACGGCCAATGCTGATACGTCCTAGGACTGGAGGTGTAATCGCTAAACCTTTAATCATGGAATGTTCCTCTTCTAAATCGTCATGTGGTGCTTTGAGTCGTGTTGGTTTTTACTTGGTGCATAAAAAATCCCACGCCGTTTTCAGGCATGGGATCTCTTTTAAGTATGCATACATGGTGTTTGAGTGTTGATCGATGGAGAACTAAAGCCAGTGCTGTCTTACTTAGGCTAAGACTGGCTGATACCCATACTAGGCTAGGTATTACTGTAAATCTGGAAACGCCGTGTCCCTGCCCGTGTCATGGGAAACTGTTCAAGCAGCTCAGGATGCAATTTCAGTAAGGCTTTGCTGTCCAGACCGACTGAATCCTTGGCTTTCTTCCAGGTCACTGAACCTGTGGCAAAGGTGGCACGTTCAGTATCTTTCATCAACGCCTGAATCTGATGTTTCAGTTCATCGAAATTGTTTTGATGCTGTTCAATCTGGTTTTTCTCCTCAATGAGCTGATCAAACAATTGATTGGCTGATTCAAGCTGGCTCAGATCAGTCACGCTCAGTGGAATATGCTCTGGATAAAGTTGTTGCAAGGCCTGAGCGGCAGATTCACTGGCATCCACAGCGGGTGGCACATCGTTTTCTACACATGCCCAGAAAGTACGTTCCGCATGAATGATCTGTTTTATCAGCTGTTCATTACGGCTGACTTTGAAAATTTTAGTTTCATGCCCACAGAGTAAAACACAGATATGGGCTGCCTGTTTTCCGGTGACTGCTAATTGGTGCTGTACCTGACAGAGCACATATAACGGTACGCCATCACGCCATAGCTTGGCACCATATTCTCCGGCAGTTTTACATTCCAGAATCTGCACCTCATCACTACCGACTACGGCATAGTCTAGATTGGCGAGCATAAAGGCTTTGTCTGGATCAGAATGCTGTAACACGGCATTGACCCGACGGACTTTGTTGTTGGTGTGCAGGCTGTAATATTGCGCTACCAAAGGTTCGAGTTGCTTGCCCCAATAAAGCGGTGCATGGCCTGAGCTTTCATCTTGAATGTTTTGCTGCACCCGACCCGTCTTGATCATCCATAGTTCCAGCATGGACATATAAGGATTGAGTCCGCACGCCGCGGCAGCATCACTACTGCCAATGCCCTGCTTGCGTACTTCTAGCCATTGCTGATAGTTCAGTTCTTTGGTGTTTGCCAGGCGTTTCGCTGAACTGGAACGTGTAGGTTTGGTTGGCTGGGTGGGTTGAGGTAATGGCAGATGTGGAGGAATGCCAGGTAAATTGGCTACCGGTACGAAGGTATTCATAGGCTTGTTCTCTTGGAATTAGATATTGTTGAAAAGCGGCTGGTCAATTCTGTGGACATAAAAAAAGCCACATCCGGGGAGATGTGGCTAAAGGGTGTTTCTGAGGTTCTGGAGAACTCAACCTCGTAGGCTACTTTAGGCTGACAACCTTAAACAAACATTAAGCAGGAATAAGAAACAGTCTTAAGCAACCAATCTCAATGCCTGTTCCAGTCCGCGTTGTTTCAGTCCTGCTCCGGCTCCAAACCATGCCGAGTCCAGACGGTGATCTGTACTCATGGCACGACGTTCATGATCGGCAAACTCGGTAATGGCACAGAGCAAGCCATACGCCGTGTCTTTGGCTGAAGACAAGTCCGCTCCCCGTCCCTTACCATTGAACATATTCATGACTTTGCTCATGGCTCGTCCGTTCGGTTCAGTTTTGTTGCTGGCCTGATTCGCCACGTTACGGTAGAACTGGATGATATTTTCTTCCTGATCCTGTACCGACATGCTGGTATTGTTAAACACGGCATCAAAGAAAGCTGCGGCTTCGCCTTGGGTGACTTTACGCTGACTCAGCTGTTTCATTTCATACATGTGTTCATCCCAGGCACGCACAGAAATGCCCAGTTGCTGTTTGACTTTGTCGGCATCAAACTTGGTGCTGTGCGGTACTTTGACCACACCCGCACTACTATTCTGTCCACGTAAGGCAATCGCCAAGGTGTTGTTACACACTACACGGATGGAAGTGAATTGGGCTGTGGTAGCCAAGGTGCCATCACAAGCGGTTGCCAGCAGGATGTAACCATTACTGACATCTTTGCCTTTCAAGGTGCTAGTTTGTCCGGTACGTGCCAAAGCCCAGAACTTCTTGCCGCCTTTCAGCACGCCAGCAGTTTCCAGTTCAAAGCCAGACTGCTCGGTGAGATCCCGATAAAATTCCAGAATCTCAAGGGGCTGTACTTCCTGATAACGTTGGCTCACCACGGATAAAGGGGCATGGGTATCCGAACGATACAGTACCCGCTGTTCTTCATACGGCAGAATGATGCTCTGTCCACGATCATTTTTAGCCATATAACTGACATCCGAGGATTCGATACACCAGTCCATACCCGCCTGTTGTGCCCAAATCTCAATCGGTTGATTTGGAGTCAATTGATTACCTAGACCATGCCAAGGGGTATCGCCGACATAGGCCATTTGTTCAATAAGATGTGCCATAAGATTTCTACCTGTATTTTTATAAATTGATGCAAAGGCAAAGAGGTTTTGCCTGAAATAATGAGATGCTTTGCTTAAGCTGCGGCAATCGCAAAGTGACGTTCACAGTTGTTGCAGATGTATTGGCTGTTGGATGGAAAAGATTTATTGAGCATTTGCTGACTGACAAACACCAGGGTTCCGCCAACCACAACACCGATCAGTCCACCAATGGCTGGTGGAACACCGAGGTGCTTGGCGATTTTGACGCCCAAAGAAGCCATGGTTGCGGGTGACATGGTTTGCAGAAGGATGTCGAGCTGGGCAAAACTCTGGTTTTGTACTTGCAAGATGCTGATGTTGTCTGAATGACAATAGGGGCAAGTCATTTGGGTCATGGGCATTTTTTCCTGAGTCAAACGCATAAAAAAGCCCATGAGCCTTTGCTCATGGGCTTTAATTGACTGTATTACCGTTGGCAATAGTTAAATTTGGGACTATCTGGCGTACTGAATAAAAAGGGCTGTAAATTCACAGTTCATACTTGAGATATCCCTTGTTAGTTTACCGGTCTCAGACAGCTGTACAACGTTTAGCTTGCCGAGTCTTCATCTTGATGTTGTGTATTTAAAATTTCTTTATTCTTAACTCACCTTACACCGTACGCCCGACGTTAAAGCAATCTGCTGAAGACAAGATCCTCTAACCTGATGAACCAAACTCTTGCTTAACAGCCTTTCATTGCAGAAAACCCTTTCAACGCTGAAGCTCCCATGTTAAGGACACAAATTTTTTTCGAGGACTCATCAAATGCCGTTTCGTTGGTCGGCAGACTATCCAGATAATCCAGAGGATTCATTGCATTGCTCGCATTAAAGATGTCGTTACCGCCAACGATTAAAGGAGTGATATGCCCTGATATATTGAAATCTATCGAAAAATGGCCTGTGCTCTGCAGTAATCCACCATAACCATCCGTCACTCGATTCCATAGTTGGGAAATCAAATAATCATACTTTGTGTCTACTGAGTACATAACTTTATCGATGGTCAGAAATAAGCAGATCACATAACGATTTTGTTCAACATCCCGAAAAACATGATAAAGCGTGAAAACGCTCTGTGCTCGATACCAGGCCTGCATTTTTAACTGTTTCTCGAATATGTTGAACATTTTCATCACACGTTGAATGTCCATAAATTCATTAAACTGATCATAAAAACCAAGATTGAATCTTAAATCCACTGCATCCACACTGAACTCACTGGTACTGCGATAAGATGTCCGAATCTTGTCCACTCTTTTTTCGTAGTCGTTGTTTACTTTATTCAACATCTCAATAAAGCCAGTAGTTTTGAAAAGCTTTTGCAATTTAAATGCGATCTGATTAATCAACCAGGTCTCATTCTTTTCGCCTGCAGGATAAAAATGGGCAATGCCATGCTCATACAAAACACTGGTATATACCTTTCGAAAGGTGCTGCTCCAGAAAGACAAATCATAGTCTCGATGTGAAACCATCATTAGGTTCCAATCCTTGAAATACTGTAATAAAGCTGTTCTGAATGTACCTATAACAGCATTACTTTGTTCTTGGTAGGAAAGAGCAGGATCATGGCGCTTAAAGCGAACCTCCTTGTAAAACGTGCAAACATCTTGTTCAAGGCGTGGTGCGGTCAAAAGTTCTAGTGATAAAAAGGTCATTTGGGCTGTCCTATGTAGTTTGATTACATAAGACAGTCAAAGATTTATTTTTTTAATTTCTCACATTCAGCCTATAAAGCTTCCACATCGCTTGCATCCCAAATACCAACCTCCGTCTCCAGGGTCTTTTTCTTAAAGTTCGTCGCATAGTTACGCCCATGCGGCTTATAGCTCCCTTTCAAGAAGGTACGGTTATTGTTCAAGCGCACCAGTAGCATTTGGATATATTTTGTGGGTTCAGCCAAATACTCTGCAACTTTCAAAGCATTGGATACCTCTTGACGATTGTCACGATGAATCTTGCCAATCCCCAAGTACTTGTACTGCGCCTTCTTTTCCTTGGTATTAAAATTGGTCCCATAACCAGCTCCATGACTGAGCTCTTTCCATTTAGCAATCACCTGGTCTGCAATATATCGATCCTGCTGCAGCTCCGATCCATTGTAGATTAAAAGCAAATGAGCATGATAACCCTTCATTTCTCCTTGCTCTAAGGCTAAGCCATAGCCCAGCAAGTGCTTAAAACAGCCATTTTTATCTTTCAGCAATAAGCGGAGTTTTTTGATGTGATCCAAAAACTCTCGGATTGTAATTTGATCTGACTTGGCTTTTTCATATCCCAAATCTACCCGTATCATCAATACACAATAATGATCACGAATCATCTCTTTGACATAAGAAATGAAAGAGGCCTGATTGTCGGCCTCTTGACTGTAAAACTCTCGAATTTCCTGCAGAATAGCAGACCGTTGATCCAATAGAATTTGCCTGAAGACTTTTATCTGACGACAAGTCAGGTCATGTAGATACTCAACGTACGGTCTCTCTCCTCTGGCATTATCCACCTGTTCTACGATCAATCGGAATGCAGCTATTGTGCTGGTATAAGAAATGTCGTCATGGTCAAATGCTTTAAAAGCAGGGATCAGCATCTCAAGAGAAGAAATAAATTCCTCATTAGTCATATGGTGGTTGTTGCAATAATCGACCAAATCACGAACTGCACTCATCACACCAGCCTGATGGCTTAAATCAAAACTCAACATCTGAATGACCTTAAATATGAATTGAACTCATATTTAAGGGAATGCGTGTATTTTTTTATTATTGATAAAAGCACTCATCTAAAACACACTCAGGACAGATGGAGAGAAGAAAGTCAAAGGGAACAATATTCGCCATCTGAACACTCAACTCTGTATCCGAGATACGAATCCCATGTACTTCTGTTTACTTGTTCAATATTCTGACTTAAGTGAACTTACAACCTAATATAATTAATAATATTTAATACCGACTTTGAGCAAGTAAGAGTAACCACGGTAAGCCTACCTTATGATTGAAAGAATGAATTGCTAGGCTAGCAATTGGATCGCTCTGTCCGTTACGAGAGTTAAGTCAAAAAGGGACTTTTTTGCTTTAACTCGAACGAAATAAGCCATAAGCTTTTTGTTCTTCGAAACTTAAATCCATCTCTGTACATTTCACTGCATATTCAACTGGATGATTTGAAACTTCATCAAACTCGACCAGCTGAAAACAATCTTTCTTCTGCCCAGGTGTTGAGACAAAATAAATTTTGTCGCAGTAGTCACTGTTATGAACAGGCAGAAACGTTATGGTAAACCAATCTCCTCCTTTAAACCCAATATGATTAGAATAGCCCAATTCCTTCACATACTGGTGCCTCACCCTTAATACGGGCAATAGTTCACTTCGCAGTATTGCTTGAGCAAGCATGAACAATAACTCTGCTCTTAATTCTTCGAGAGTTTCTACACGAATCCTTGGACTCACGGGAATAGTTGCTTTCTCCTTTTCATCTAGTTTTATTTCTTTTATGAATGGCGGATTCAAGCGGCAAGTGCAACAGTATAAAAACCAGCCATAACTTCACTCGGTGTATACCAACCTAGTGTTTTTCTAGGACGATGGTTGAGTGCAAACTCTATCTGCTCTATTTGTTCGTTTGA
>NZ_VPDM01000028.1:0-45017 GCF_013417645.1 Acinetobacter sp. YH12236 | reverse complement strand
TACGCAAAATAATTCGGTACTATTAAACATCGGGACTAGAGTTTTAAGTTTTGTGTGGTAACTCAACTGATGGCTCTAGTCCTCTTATTTTTCAAGTCAATTTTTTATCCGCGATTCGGGTTAAATAAATTTTTAGTATCATTTAAATAGAAAAATAAAATCATTCAGAATTTAAGAAAATAGATGATAAATAATGCAAGAAGTCATTTTTAGTCAGGTTTATTTATTTTACTAGTTATACAAATTAAATACATAAAAGATTAATAATTATACTTTTATAATTGATTGTCACATTCAATTCATATAAAAATACAGAGTCTTAAAACAAAAACAAATGTTTAAAGTCATGATGATTGCTTAATCATTATTTTATCTCCTTATATTCAATAGTGAAAAGAACAGTTTATGGGATCCATGAATCAACCCTTTCCGGCTCACATTTTTCGTGCCTACGATATCCGAGGTAAAGTCAGTTTACTCAGTACAGGTGTGATTGATGCTATTGCGCATGGTCTGGCTCAGCAATATCAAGCTGCGGGACAGACTCGGGTTGCGATTGGCTATGATGCCCGAATCAGCAGTCCGGCTTTTGCTGAAACCATTCGCCGTATTTTTCAAGACTATGCTATTGAAGCCGTCATTATCGGCTGTTGTTCCAGTCCGATGCTGTACTACACAGCGCGTCAGTTTGATGGTAATGGTGTGATGGTCACGGCCAGCCATAATCCTAAAGAAGATAATGGAATTAAATGGATTATTGTAGGGGAGCCGCCTTGTCCCGAGATGATTCAGCAGGTCGCACAAAAAGCAAAACTTCATGTAAATAGTTCTTTATCGTGTTTGAATGATTTGCCTCACCAAATTATTCCCGAATTTTGTCTGCAATATCAGCAGGAAATGCTTGAAGATATTCAGTTGAAGCGCCCATTTAAAGTAGTGCTGGACGGTCTGAACGGTTCAGCAGGACGTTGTGCCAACTTGGTGCTGCAAAAACTAGGTTGTGAAGTTACCGCCTTACGTTGTGAAGCCAATGGGCATTTTCCGGATCATGCGCCTGATCCTTCTCAGGAAGCGCATTTACAAACCTTGCGTCAGGTTGTCATGCAACAGCAGGCGGATCTGGGTATTGCCCTAGATGGTGATGGGGACCGGTTGGTACTGGTGGATGAGCAGGGTGTCATTATTAGTGCTGATCAGCTTCTCTGTTTATTCGCAGAAATTTGTATGACTGGCACAAAAGCATGTCAGTTTGTTTATGACGTTAAATGTTCAACCCTGATTCGCGATACAGTTCAACGCCTGGGCGGAAAACCGGTGATGATTCGTACTGGTAGCTCATTCCTGCGAAAATATCTGGCGCAGTCCCAGCATCAGGCCATTTTTGGTGGTGAATATGCCGGGCATTATGTTTTTAATGACGGACGTGGCTGGGGCTATGATGACGGTCTTTATGCAGCGCTTCGGGTCATGGAATATCTGGATCAGAAAAGTATGACTTTAAGTAAGGCCTTGCGCGCTTATCCAAAACGTCATGGGACTGAAGATTTATATATTTCCACTCATCAGGTGCAGCCTGTTGAGCTTTTAAACTTTGTTGAGCAGCAATCTACGCAATTAAATGCACAAATCAGTAAAATTGACGGGATACGTCTTGATTTTGATGATGGTTTTGGCATCATTCGAGCATCCAATACGGGTGAATATTTCACGGTGCGCTTTGATGCCAATGATGCACAAGGCCTGAATGAAATTCGACATCTGTTTGTATTCATGTTGCGTGACCGTTATCCACAGATCGCTCAAGACATTTTAGATGCTCAATAAGGAGAGGCGAATGCCAAATCAGCATACAGGCATCGACAAAGCACAAATTTTGACTGAAGCTTTGCCGTATATCCAACGCTTTGCGGGTAAAACCCTGGTGGTAAAATACGGTGGCAACGCGATGACGGATCCTGAGCTAGAAAGCTCTTTTGCACGTGACATCGTTTTATTAAAAACAGTCGGTTTAAATCCGATTGTGGTACACGGCGGTGGTCCACAAGTCGATTCTATGCTGAAACAGCTAGGTCGTGAATCTGACCGTATTGATGGTATGCGCGTGACAGATCCGGCAACCATGGAAGTGGTCGAGATGGTTCTGGGCGGTAGCGTAAACAAATCAATTGTGAACCTGATCAACAAACATGGTGGCCGTGCAATTGGTTTAACCGGTAAAGATGGCAACCTGTTACGCGCCAAAAAGCTGTTAATGGAAAAGACGGCTGAAGACGGTTCAATCCAAAAAGTGGACCTGGGTATGGTGGGTGAAGTCGTTGGCGTGAAAACTGACGTACTGGAAATGTTTACCAACAGTGACTTTATTCCGGTGATTGCGCCGCTCGGTGTCGATGAAGAAGGCAACACCTATAATATCAATGCGGATCTGGTTGCGGGTAAAGTGGCAGAAGCATTAGGGGCAGAAAAGCTGATTCTTCTGACCAATATTACCGGTGTGCTCGACGAAAATAAAAATCTGCTGACCGGTTTAACGACGCAGGAAGTTGATCGTCTGATTGAAACGGGTGTGATCTATGGTGGCATGATTCCTAAAGTCGGCTGTGCGCTTGATGCAGTAAAAGGCGGCGTGATCAGTGCACATATCGTGGATGGTCGTGTACCACATGCGAGCCTGTTAGAAATCTTTACTGATCATGGTGTAGGAACTTTAATTACCAATCGTTCTAATCCACATCGTCCATAAAGATAAATTGAATATCAAAGAGTCTCACTTGAGGCTCTTTTTTATTTCTTTTATTTTAAGATTTTGATCACTAGAAATATGAAAGTTAAATCTAAAGTATTTATTTTTAAGCTAAGTTTTGAAGCTTAAACTCCTTTTGCTAAATTAAATATAAAAAAATAGTTTATTAGCATTTTTAGCGCATAGCATTGCAATGATCGAGATTTGAAAAGGTTCAGCCTGTGATGCACAATAACCTTAAGAACACTCTGTGACCTGAATGAAGATTATGTGCCAGCTACTTGGAATGAATTGTGCGACACCAACAGATATTACCTTTTCATTTCGAGGTTTTTCTCAGCGGGCGGGGATTACCTCAGATCATTCTGATGGTTTTGGGATTGCTTTCTTTGAGGATAAGGCCTGCCGATTATTCGTTGATAATCAGTCTGCTGTTGAGTCACCGATTGCAGAACTAGTGCGCAATTATCCAATCAAATCCCGTAATGTAATTGCACATATCCGTAAAGCGACACAAGGCAAAATTAATCTGGAAAATTCGCATCCGTTTAGCCGTGAATTATGGGGACGACAATGGATCTTTGCTCATAATGGTGATTTAAAAGATTTTTTACCTGAGCTTTCTGGACGTTTTACGCCAGTCGGTAACACTGACAGTGAGCGTGCTTTCTGTTATTTGCTGGATCAGCTGGTGAAACATTTTGGTTATGATGAACCGAAGCTGGATCAGGTTTTTGATTTGTTGGCCGAGATTTCTCCATCCATTGCAGAGCATGGCACTTTTAATTTCTGTTTATCCAATGGTCAGGCTTTATTTACCTATGCAACGACTAAACTGCATTGGCTGGTTCGTAAATATCCATTTAAGCCAGCCCAACTGATTGATATCGAAGTTGAAGTTGATTTTAGCCAAGTCACCACGCCTGAAGATCGAGTCGCTGTGATTACCACAGAGCCGCTAACGCAGAATGAAGAATGGACTGCATTTCAAGAAGGTGAAATGATTTTGTTCAGAGATGGAGCCAAATATCGTTCCCAATTGACACATGTCGCCCGTCTGGAAAGAGAACGTTTGGATCCTTCGCTTAAAAGAGTGACTAAAGCAGATTTATATTAAATCTGGTTAAAATTCGATATTAAAAAACAGGACATCGCTCCTGTTTTTTTGAATTTGATATTTATTTTATAGTGAAATCATTAAAATAAATAAACCATGAAATATAAAATCGATCAAAAAATACTTTATTCTTGTGGTCGGGTTTAAAATATAATTGATTGGATAAACAATGATTTACATTAATTAAGTAGAAAATAAACTGAAAACCAACCGATTTACTTCATTTTTATTTAAATCAATTAGATATATGATCTTTTTCAAGCGATAAATCATTAATATCAATAGGTGGTCGTAATGAAAATGAAATGGGTTCCAGATTATAATACTGGTATCGATGTGATTGACGATCAGCACAAACGAATTCTCGATTATATCAATGAGATTGATGGAATTGATGCCAATACCGATCGTGCTCGTATTAAACAGATTCTAGAAAATATTATTGATTATACCCAGTCGCATTTTACCTTTGAAGAATCACTTCAGGAAGAAGCGGGTTATAAATATCGTGTGCCACATAAACGTGTGCATGACCTGTTTATTAAAAAGATTGAATCTTATCGTGACCGTTTTGAATTGGGCCAATCTATTGAAGCGGAATTACATGAAGTATTATCTAAATGGCTGATCAATCATATTCAGCATGATGATGCGGATTATGTCGGTGCGGTAAAAGAAAATATGATGGGAATCATTAAAGATAAAGAAAAGAAAAAGGGTAAAAACTGGTTTGCCCGTTTCTTCTCATAACTCGATTGTTGTTAAAATAAAGACAAATCGGGAAAATAAAAAATAAAGCTTAATAATAAATTTGCGCAGCAAATCACGGGCATGGTGGTTTGCTTTTTTGTTTTTGATTTTCATCGCCTCACAAGGCAAAATAGCGCTAGATTTTTATAGGAATACATCATGCAGGACAATGCTATGTCAAAATGGTTATCGCCTCTGATGGCTTTCTGTTTATCCTTTCTTATTATTGCGACACTCGCACCGATAACAGGTATTCAGATTGACCGTCAGCTTGATTTCTGGATGTTGTGGTTAGCGACCATGCTAATACTGGCCCTTCCAGTCTGTTATCTGGAAATTGCTCTGGCGAAACGCTCAAAAACCACTGCATTACAGGCATTGTCGAGCCTTACCCGTGAAGCTGATAGTTCTCAGCGCTGGCGGATCGTCGGCTGGCTGGCGGTTGTATTTATCCCATTCCTTGCGGGTGCGATGCTCAATCATGCTTCTAATGTGATTGCAGTGGCCAATCTCGATGTTCAGCAGCCAGTGATTTTTGCGGTGCTGGCAATTGCTGCATTTGTCTTATCGCTGGTGCCACGTTTAATTCTGGTTGGGATTACCACGATCGGCGTACTTGCATCTTTGATCATGGCGAATGTGATGGGAACTGAATTACCGGCTTGGCAGGTAACACCCGTCCAATTCGTAGAGTGGGGCAATGCCACTGTATTGGCTTTGGTGGCGAGTGGTCTAGGTATGGGGCTGTATTGGCAATCAAGTCTGGCTGTCGTAAAACAGCAGGATGTTGCGACTAAAACAGCCTTACCGATTTGGGTGGCGCAGCTATTAGCGATCATCGCCTTTGGTTTCTTTGCAGTAAAAGCTGAAATCCCTGCATTTGCTTTAATCGCAGCCATTGTCGCAGCCGCTGCTTTGCTTATGCAAATGGCACGTGAGCAATTACAGCAACGTCAAATGAATATCATCATTCAGTGGGCGATTGTGATCGCTGCCACCTTGGTCTGGTTAATTCCAAATGTTGCTCCAATTTTCAATAATCTGCTGATTCTTTGGGGACTGGTGATCAGTCTGATTTATGCCTTGTTTGCTGGCTGGATCATGAAAATCAGCCATTTGCGTAAATCGATGAACTTCAGCTCAGAAGCGGTATATAACATCTGGCGTATTGCGGTTCGTATTGTCTTGCCAGTATCAATTATTCTGGCGATTGTTGCTGTATTAGGACAATTTTTCTGATGACTAAGGCAATGATCTGGGTAGCCTATGCTACCCTGGAACAACAGTTTCATATTGCCGTACCTTTCCAGCTCGGCATGACTGCACTGGATGCGATTGAGCAAAGCGGAATCCGTGCACAGGTGGAATTGCCTGAACCTCTGATTCTGGGCATTTTTGGCGTTAAGCTACAGGATCATACCCAGCCATTGGCAGCAGGGGATCGGGTAGAGATTTATCGTGCTTTAACCATCAATCCCAAGGATATCCGCCGTAAGCGCGCTGAGAAGAATCCGGTAGGACGTTATGCCAAAGGTAACCGTTTCAAGCAAAATAAACATTCCGATTAGTGGAATGTGGCTTTATTGAACAGATGGTCTGATTATTTGATAAATCAATCTATTTAATTAAAAAAACCCCTGATCATACAGGGGTTTTTTTATGCAAAAGCGATTATAGTGGTGGGGCATTTAAGATCGCTTCTTTGGAACCTGGTAGACCTGGTTGAGATTCTGGAATGGTTTCCAGACCTTCAATACGCTCTACGATACCAGACTGATTAAAGTAAATTTTTAGATGCTGGCCTTGGGCTGCTGGGATCTTGGCTTTTTTAGCATAGGTTCCTGGGGTATAGTTGTAGATGTAGTCCCAGCGTAGCGGATTGAGCGGATCAGATACTGTTGGACTACCGAGCAGGAAACGCACCTGTTGGTGGCTCATTCCTACCTGAATTTTAGAGGCTTGTGCTTGAGTTAAAGGTGTTCCTTGAGGAATATCAACTTTGTACACACCTAATGTCGAACAGCCGACAAGCAATGAAGTGACGAATAACGTCAGCATGATTTTTTGCATTTTGCTACACTATCCCAAATTAATTATGATGCATTTGATCCAAGGATAGATCATACTGCATCTAAACTTTGTTGCCTATTCCAACTTTGATTTTGTTGAGAGACCTTTTTACATGCCTATTTCAAACCAAGATTTACGAAAAGCTGGACTGAAAGTTACCCTTCCACGAATTAAAATATTAGAACTATTAGAAAACTCTAGACGGCATCACCTTAGCGCTGAAGACATTTATAAGACTTTACTCGAACAAGGGGAAGACGTGGGTCTTGCAACTGTGTATCGTGTGTTAACACAATTTGAGGCAGCAGGGATTATCGAGCGTCATAATTTTGAAAATAATCATTCAGTTTTTGAAATTATGCAGGAAGATCACCATGATCACTTGGTTTGTCAAAATTGCAACAAAGTCGTTGAATTTACAAATGATGTGATTGAACATGAACAGCACGAAGTTGCGAAGAAATTTGGTTTTGCATTGACTGGACATTCACTTAATCTTTACGGTTATTGTGACGCGCCTGAATGTCAGGAAGCTTACCGTAAGAAATAATTCGACTTTAGGTTGAAACAAAAACAGGCTTTATTAAAAGCCTGTTTTTTTTGCTTTGAAAATGATCAGGTTTGACCATCAAAAGTAATATTGGAATGCGCACGTAATAAATGCTCGCCACCTTCTTCTGACAGTTTGATTTGCAGACGCAGGTCGTTTGGTGAGTCGGCGTGTTTTAGTGCATCTTTATAGCTAATCTGCTTGGCCTTATACAGGTCATATAATGCCTGGTCGAAGGTTTGCATGCCTAGTTCACGTGAACGCTTCATCAGATCCTTGATTTCATGCACATCGCCCTTACGGATCAGATCCGCAATCAATGGTGAATTGATCAGGATTTCAATCGCTGCACGGCGGCCATTACCATCGATAGTTGGAATTAGCTGCTGTGCCACAATGGCTTTCATGTTCAGGGACAGATCCATAAACAGCTGGCTGTGACGGTCGGCTTCGAAGAAGTGAATGATACGATCGATGGCCTGGTTGGCGTTGTTGGCGTGCAGGGTCGCAAAAACCAGGTGACCGGTTTCCGCAAAGGCAATCGCATAGTCCATGGTTTCACGAGAACGGATCTCACCGATCAGAATCACGTCTGGTGCTTGACGCAGGGTATTTTTCAATGCGACTTCAAAGGAGTCAGTATCAATGCCGACTTCGCGTTGGGTAATGATACAACCCTTATGCTGGTGCACAAATTCGATCGGGTCTTCAATGGTAATGATATGACCTTTGGAATTTTCATTACGGTAGCCAATCAAAGAGGCGAGGGAAGTTGATTTACCGGTACCGGTTGCACCCACAAAAATAATGATACCGCGTTTAGTCATTGCCAATTCTTTTAGAATAGGCGGTAATTTCAGCTCATCCATAGTCGGAATGACGGTTTCAATACGACGCAGTACCATACCTGGCTGATCGCGTTGCTGGAATGCGCTGACACGGAAACGTGCCGATTTGTCCGGGTTGCTGATGGCGAAGTTACACTCGCGTGTGTCCGCAAATTCCTTGCGCTGCTTCTCGGTCATGATTGAGTTAAGTAGCTGTCCCACAGCTGCACCCGGTAATTTTACCGAGCCAATCGGTACAATCTGACCATTAATTTTGATAGAGGGTTCAACATCGGCTGTAATGAACAGATCCGAGGCCTTTTTCTCTACCATGTAGTTGAGTAAGCCGTTAAAGTCCATGATAAAACCCCAAAAAAATTAATTATTCTTATAAGAATGATTCAGGCTGTTTTGCTGCAGTACGGGCGACTTGCGGACTGATAATGCCTTTCGATACCAGCGTTTTCAGGCTTTGATCCAGCGTGGTCATGCCATAGTTGGCACCGGTTTGAATCGCAGAGTACATCTGTGCCACTTTGTTTTCACGGATCAGGTTACGGATCGCCGGAATACCGATCATGATTTCGTGTGCAGCCACACGACCACCCCCATTTTTCTTCAATAGGGTTTGCGAAATAACAGCTTGCAGCGATTCAGACAACATGGCACGCACCATGTCCTTTTCTTCAGCAGGGAATACGTCAATCACACGGTCAATGGTTTTTGCTGCTGAGGTGGTATGCAGGGTACCGAAGACCAAGTGACCGGTTTCCGCAGCAGTGAGTGCCAGACGGATGGTTTCAAGGTCACGCATCTCACCGACCAGAATAATATCCGGGTCTTCACGTAATGCAGAACGTAATGCTTCATTAAATCCATGCGTGTCACGATGTACTTCACGCTGGTTGATCAGACATTTTTTTGATTGGTGTACAAATTCGATTGGATCTTCGACGGTCAGGATATGGTCATAGCGGTTGTCATTGATATAGTCCAGCATCGCTGCAAGCGTCGTTGATTTACCCGAACCGGTTGGTCCTGTCACCAGTACAATACCACGTGGATATTCGCAGATATCTTTAAAGATCTGACCCATGCCTAGATCTTCAATGGTCAGTACTTTAGATGGAATGGTACGGAATACTGCGCCTGCACCGCGGTTCTGGTTAAATGCGTTCACACGGAAACGGGCCACACCTGGAACTTCAAAAGAGAAGTCAGTTTCCAGATTTTCTTCATAATCACGGCGTTGCTTGTCGTTCATGATGTCGTACACTAGTTTGTGTACTTCTTTATGTTCTAGTGCAGGCAGGTTGATGCGGCGTACTTCCCCGTCCACACGAATCATGGGTGGTAAACCTGCTGATAAGTGTAAATCCGACGCACCATTTTTAGCAGAAAAGGCTAACAGTTCTGTAATATCCATAAGGTCCCCGAGTTCATTAAAATGTTATTTATTTTGCTAGAATAATAAGGCTTTCCCACAGCTTAACCAACACTTAGTTGATGAGCAAGGGAAAAAAATCCGCACGAAATGAGAACCCCATCAATGAATATGCTGCAACAGTCACGAAATCAGGTTTTAGCTCAGATCCAGTCCGCCTGCGCTCTGGCGGGGCGTGAGCCGGATTCGGTGCAACTTCTGGCCGTCTCCAAAACCCAGCCTAGCCCTGTGCTGGCAGAAATGTATCAGGCTGGTCAGCGTGCTTTTGGTGAAAACTATTTACAGGAAGCGCTGGAAAAAATCACGGCACTCAAAGACCTGGATATTGAGTGGCATTTTATCGGTCATGTGCAGCGCAACAAGACCAAACATCTGGCAGAAAATTTTGCCTGGGTGCATGGGGTGGATCGTCTGATTATTGCTGAACGTTTATCTAATCAGCGTAGTGATTCTCAAGCTGCGCTTAATATCTGTCTGCAAGTCAATATTGATGGGCAGGATAGCAAGGACGGTTGTCAGCCTGAGGAAGTGGCCGATCTAGTAGCACAGATCAGTCAATTACCGAATTTGCGCTTACGTGGTCTGATGGTCATTCCTGCGCCAGAAAATACTCAGGCTTTCGCAGATGCCAAAGCCTTGTTCGAGCAGGTCAAAAGCCATCATGCAAAACCTGAAGACTGGGATACTTTAAGTATGGGGATGTCTGCCGACATGACCGAGGCGATTGCAGCAGGTTCTACCATGGTACGTGTGGGAACTGCCTTGTTTGGTGCGCGTCCTAAAAAAGCGGACTGATGTATACAGACAATTGAGTTGTGGGAAAGCGTTATTGCAGAGTAGTTGATAACGCTTTTTTTCTTTGAGGTTCCAGCCATTTGGCCATAAGCCAGGCAAAGAAAATTAAGCTGCACATACTCATAAATAAAGATAAAACGGCACCCTCAAGACCGTGATCAAGCGTTGCAGGAAAGCAGCCTAGAATAAAAAGCAGTAAAGGGAAATGGGTGACATAAAGTGTATAGGAGAAATTTGCAGATTGAGGCCAAACTGGTTGATATTGGCTTTGTTGATGTTGCAGCTGCACAATCCAGCAGACAACGGCGAGTCCCATACACAGGTTAAACGGCACAAAATAATTTACACGATATAAGTCAGCCTGTTCAATGACATGAAACTGGTAAGCATCCGCACAGGCAATCATAAATGCCAGACCAAATAGGCCCAATTTAATGGGTTGTAGTCGACTTAAAAAACGCAGCTGGATCTGCCGGAATGAATTGGCAAAGGCAACTAGCCAGAGCAGGAAATAAAACAGAAACTGATAGTTCAGTAGAGAAAGCCCTAGAAGCAAGATAAAAAAGCCGATTTTAGCGATTCCAGAATCTTTTAAAAAAGGTAGAAATCCGGCCAGTACATAAAACCAGACTTCAAAGCTCAGGCTCCAGAGCGGCGCATTGGCAGATACCGTCGGTGTAATAAAGCCATTGAGAAAGAATAAAGAACCTAAAAAATCCTGAGTGTCAATGTTATATGCAGTCCGAATCATCATGCCAAAACTGTTCTGGAACTCATGGCTATGTGAAGCAAAAAATGTAGGTGCTAGCGCATATAGAATCAGACTGAAAGCGGATGCAAACAGAAAGGGCGGTAAAATGCGCCGATAACGCTGCCGTATATACTGCCGCAGATTAAAATTTTCATGTTGTTGGATGTTGTTCTGGATCGAAGTCCCGATTAAATAGCCACTGAGCACAAAAAAGATCATCACAGCAGCCTGGCCTAATAGACGTACCCAGGAATATAGGCTCAGATCAAAAGGCGCGATAAAAGCCTGAAAACTATGACTGAATAGCACCACAATGGCACTGATACCCCGTAAGCTCTCAAGTTGTAAGCTGAAATAGGGCGAGAGCTTGTTCGGGATAGAGTTCATGCTTTAACCTATAATCTGAATGGTACTGGCACCGGCACCGACCGGTTTAACCTGAATCTGAACCGGAATCCGTTCATGCATCTCCTGTACATGTGAAATTAGCACCACTTTACGGCCCTGACTCTGCAAATGATCCAGTGCATTCATGACCATATGTAAGGAAGCCGGGTCTAAAGTACCAAAACCTTCATCAATAAATAGCGATTCTAGTTTCATTGAGCCGGAAGCCATATTGGCAATCGCCAAGGCCAGAGCCAGAGAGACCAGGAAGGTTTCACCGCCAGAGAGTGACAGGACAGGACGCACTTCGCTGTTCATATCCAGATCGATAATCGCCAGACTTAAACTGTCTGGAATCCGGTACAGCTGATAACGTGGAGCCAGGGGCTGTAATTGCTGATTGGCATATTCGACCAGAATATCCAGGTGATGTTCCTGCGCGATTTTCTGGAATTTGGTGCCTTCCTTATGGCCGATCAGGTCATAGATCCGACCCCAACGATATTCTTCAGCTTTGACCTGTTCAATCTGATGCTGGTAGCGTTGTAAGGTCGATTGGTTATTGGCATGTATTCTTAATTTGGTGGCAACCTCATTACAGGCATTTTCCTGTTCAGCTTTTTCCTGTGCCAGACTACTTAAGCGCAGTTCAACTTCTTCAAAGCTAAGTTCAGGCTTGGATTTCAAATGATGCTGATATTGTTCTTCCAGAATGTCCCAAGCCGTTTTGGCATTTTCAACCACCTGATGTTGTGCCTGTAATTGCTGGCGAATTTGCTGATGCTGTTGCAAGTCAATATTCAGGCAATGCTGGATATACTCGGCATCAAACGCAGGATGTATATTTTGCCAGTTCTGAATAGATTGCTGGCATTGCCTAATCTGCTGTTCTAGTTGCTGAATCTGAGTGATGAAACTCTGTTTTTTCAGTTCAGCTTGTTGCAAATGCTGATCATGCTGCTGGGTCATCAGACTCTGTGCCCGTAATTGTTCATCCAACGCCTGTTGTTGTTGCTCCAAACGGTCACGCCATTCTTGTGCCTTAGGATATGTCTGACCGGCATGGGTAAGGGTCAGATGGTTGAGCTGTTCACGTAGCGCTTTACCCATATTCAGCGCCGTATCCATCTTTTGCTGTAACTGTGCATCATATTGTTGATGCAGGCTGAGCTGATCACGTGTTTTTTCAATCTGCTGGTTTAAGCTTTGGATGTGAGTCTCTAGGATTTTGAATTCCTGAGACTGTTTCTGACGTTGTTGCAGTTGTTGGGATAACTGCTGACAGCTTGATGAGGCATCAGTAATCCAGGATTTCTGCAAGGACTCAGGCAGTAGATGAAGAACCGGATGAATCATTTGTTCTAGCTGTAAATGCTGCTGCATGCTAAAAAGTAGCTGATCCCGCTGTTGCTGTTGCTGACGCCATTGTTTCCAGTCACTTTGCTGATTTTGCAGGGTCTGGACTAGCTGCTGTTGTTCTTGTTGAAGTTGAAGCACATGCTGACCAAGCTGTTGCTGCAAATGATCTGTACTCTGGCTTAAATCAAACAGCAAATCAAATTGCTGAAGATCCTGATTTAATTGAACCTTCTGCTGTTGTAGTGTCGTATTGAGCTGACTGCTGCGTTGCTGATATTGCTCAATTAGGGTTTGTAGTTGAGATTGCTGGATTTGTGCTTGCTGCCATGTCTGAGTCAGTTGCTGTAGTTTTTTCTGAGCTTCCTCAAGCTGCTGGTCATGTAGCTGTTGCAAAGCATTTTCTAGTAGTTCCTGATGCTGTACAAAAGGATGCTCATGACTGCCACAGACCATACAAGGCTCATTTGGTTTCAGCTGTGCACGTAATTCCTGAACACTTTGTGCCTGTAATAAACGTTGCTGAGCCAGTACTTGTTGCAATTGTTCGAAAGCCTGTTCTGCTTCCTGACGTTGTTGCTGTAATTGAACCAGCTCAGTTTCTAGTTGCTTTAAACGATCATGATAGCTTTCTAACTCGCGGTTCAATTGCAGGCTTTCAGTTTCTAAGCCAGCCATTTGCTGTACGGTTCGCATTAAAGCTTCAAGCTTCGAATGCTGGGTACTGAGTTGCTGTTGTTGGGTCTGGAACTGTTGGATTTGCTGTTCAAGCTGGTCCAGATGAGTATAGCGCTGAGTGAGTTCCTGCAAGCTGGCAGATAAAGCCTGTTGCTGCTGTTCCAGTTCAGCCCGGCTAGATTGGAAAAGTGCCGGGTGCTGCCGCATGAATTTCTGATGCAGTTCCTGATAATCCTGTAAGCGTTGTAAGGTTGCTTGTGGCTCGTCATCAAAAACCGCTAAGAAGCTCTGTTGTTCTAGTTGCTTTTGAATCTGATGGTACTGAACCTGAACTTGTTGCAAATGCTGCTCAGTCTGCACCAGTTGATTCTGAACAGGCTGAATCTGCTGGGTTCTATAGGTCTGCTGTTCGGCTAAAAGCTGCTTATACTGCTCGCCAATCGACAGCATTTCATGATCCAGCTTGAGTCCCTGATCCAGATAAGGCTTGATCTTCTGGAACTCTTGTTGCTGCTGTTGTTGCTGTTGCTGAATATGCTGCAACTTGTGCTGTTCGCTATCACGCTGCTGTTGAACTGATGTGAATTCGGTAATAAAGTTTTGTTGCTCAGTCAGTAAATGGCTACGCTGCTTCTGAAACTGCTGTTGCTGGACAAACTGTTCCCGGATCTGCTGAAACTGGTCCAGTTGATCTAATAACTGTTTTTGCGGTGCCATCTTCTGTTCAGCATCCAGCTGAACCGTATAGATTTCTTTTTTAGCCTGAATTTCAGTATAGAGATAATGCTGCTGACGATGCCATTTCAGGTCATTTTCCAGTACCTTTTCACTCTGGTTTAGATGTTCAACCACCTGTTTTAAAGTCGTGTGTTGCTGCTGTAAGGCAGCAATATCTTCTTCAGATAATAGTTCCAGATGACCGATTAATTTTTCCAGATCAGCGCGTTTCTGCTTCACTTCACTGTGTTTTTCAAACGCTTTCTGGCTGACCAGACTGAAAATCTGAGAATTGGTCAGATATTCAAGTAGATCAGCACGTTCATTATCTTTGGCTTTTAGAAAGGCACCAACCTCAGACTGTGCCAGCAGAACCGCACGGGTAAACTGCTCGAAACTCAAGCCGACCAGTTTTTCAATCAGCGGCGTGCATTCAGAAATTTTCTGATTCAACACGCGTTGATCATCCAGACAGGTAATGGCACGATCGACCTTTAAATTGCCATCCACTTTCTGCCGGGCACGACGAATTTCCCAGCGTGCCGTATAACGTTTCTGGTCTAGGGCAATAAATTCAAGCTCGGCAAAACCCTGTACGCAGCCACGGCGTAGAATATTTTTGGAATCCTTGATCGAGACATCCTGTCCACCTGCATCTTTCAGACTACCTGTGGCACCTTTTAAACGTGGAATTTCGTTATACAGCGCCAGACACATGGCATCGAGCAGAGTAGATTTACCAGCACCGGTTTTTCCGGTAATCGCAATCAGTCCGGCATGTGCCAGTGGATTCGATTCAAAATCAATATGATGTGTACCAGCGAGAGAGGCGAGGTTATTTAGGCTCAGACGGATAATTTTCATGGCTGATCCTAAGCTTGTTGTTTTTGTGCAAGTTCATGTTGGGCTTCGACCAGTAACTGCTGAAAATCCTGCTGCACCGAATGATCCTGGCTATAGCCCATTTTTTCCCAGATATTGAAAAACAGTGATTCAGGTGTTGGAGGTGCCAAGTCAATTTTAGAGCTATCAGCCTGATCTTCTGCTTGTCGTTGATAAATCCGGCTGATGCGTAGCAGACGATAACGATTTGGCGGCAGTGCCTGTTCAATCTGCTGACGTAAATCTACCGGTGGCGGTGCATCGGTAGTGTATTCAATTTCCAGAAAATGTCGTGCTGCCAGATGCTCAATTTCCCCAGTCGGCAGTGCTTTTACTTTGCTGAGCAGATTTTCCAGATTTTCCCGGATTCTAAACAGCTCGACAGTACGAGGAACTTTCAGCGCTTCAAACTGAAAACGCTGTTCAGCATTTTGCTCAGGATCGATTCTGACTTCAACGACCTGATGCGAATAGTTGATCTCACTAAAGGATAAGGGAATCGGGGAGCCACTATAGCGGATATGCGGCTGACCGACTTTCTGCGGTTTATGCAGATGTCCCAGAGCGACATAGTCAATGACTTCATCAAATAACGCCGTTGAGAGAGCTTCTTCATTGCCGACAATAATGGGGCGTTCGGAATCGGAAGTTTCACCGCCTTGCATATGTGCATGTGACATAAGAATCAGTGCCTGATGTGGCTGCTTACGTGCTTTGGCTTCGGCAATCAACTGTTGGTGCAGATAGCTGATGGCATTCTGGCTATTATGGGTATGTTCATTAATACCGGTAATTTCGGCACTGCGCAAATAAGGTAGAGTTAGGCACCAGGCAATAATCTCTTGCTGCTGGTCATAAATCGGAACCAGCAAACGATCCAGATCAAGAGTATTGTCCGCAGTCCGGCCGACAATACCCACCGCTTTGGCATTGAATTTAGTGAGTAAAGGCTGAACCTGTTCAATTCGATAACCTGAATCATGGTTGCCGGCAATCATCAGGGTTTGCATATGCGGTGCCAGTTCATGGGCATCGGCAAGGAATTGATAAAGCTGTCTTTGGGCACTGGAAGCGGGATTGATGACATCAAAAATATCACCGGCAATCAGTAGGGCATGTGGCTGTTTTTCCTTGATTTGTTCAAGGAGCCAATTCAGGAATTGTGCATGTTCAAATTCACGGTCATGGTTATGGAAAAACTGTCCCAAATGCCAATCAGAAGTATGTAGAAAATGAACTGCCATGTATACTCACCTTTATTTTTGCCTTCCTACTATAGAAAAAAGCCCAGCTAAAAATCTACTTGAAAAAAATATTTTGATCTATTTCATTGCTATACATCATTAAAACTATTTTCAGCGTGGTTTTGAATATTAGAATAATATCTATGAAATCAATAAAATATGATGTTTATATATAAAGTATTGAATACAGCGTTTTTATTTTAAATTTTACTTCAGGCATTTTTCATAGCATCTGGGTAGCAGAACCAATATTTTTTATAAAAATTGCTAAAAACAGACTTGAAAAAATGCAGCCGATCATTATTTTATGCTGCATAAGAAGCTGATAAAAATTTGCAGGCGAATTGCTAAAAACGGTTCGTCCAAAAAATAAAAACCGACGATTCGAGTGATGATGAAATCGTCGGTCAAAGATTTGTGTATAGTGAAAATTTTGGCTGCTATTCAAAATTTTCTAAAACACTGGACTTATTGCTTTAGCAAAGAGAACGAAAATTTGTGGATGCCAGTCCAAATTTCCGAACCTTGTACCCTATATAACGTCAGCATCTCGCTTTAGGTTGACAATAAAATGAAAAAAAAATTAATTTTTTTTATACTAGTTGATTAATCGTCCTTGAGTCCTGCTGATGGTGTCTCTAACTCGCTATTTTCTCTGGTTTTTCTTCCTATGCTTTATTTTTGCCTGCATTTGCGGGGTTGTGGCGGCGTTGATGCCGACTGGCATGGGCGCAGTATTAACCATTGTGCCTTATCTGGTAGCGATGATCTGGGTACTGTTTAAGTTTTTAAAAAAGGAACAACGGGCGCCCACCCAAGCGGAGCGTAAAAAATTCACCTTAGGATTCAGCCTGATTTACTGGGGTTATAACCTGGCATTTTTAATTTTAGGGATTGCCATTGCGACGCGTTCCAATCCAAATGCCTGGCAGGACTTTTTACTATATCTGCAACAGCCCCAATTTATGAGCATTGTCGTGATCATGTTCCTGCTCATCGCGATTCCGCTCTATCTGCTAACCTACTGGTTTTATGGCAAACAGGCACAGCGTATGGCAGCAAAAATGTTTGGCTAAGATTTCGACTCTTTATATCAAAATCGTTGAGATTAACTTCAAAAAGTTAAATCAGGCTGATAGGAAATCAGAAATTTTCTGTATAGACTGATAACAATTCCTCATTTATCGATCCAGCCTACTTCATCTAACATTCTGATTTATGAATGACGTATAATTTGAGCAATACAATAAGAATGGCTCAGAATAACCATGTATAAACCTGTAGTCCTCATGACAGGCGCCAGCGGTTTTATTGGCAGTCATCTGGTGAAATTTTTACTGGCTCGTGATTATGCAGTGATCGGCCTGACCCGGCAGAAAAAATTGCGAGAAGAGCATCCTGATTTTCACTGGATTAATGATCTGGAAGAATTGAAAAATCATCAGATTGACTATGTGATTAATCTGGCTGGTGAAAGTATCGGTCAGGGTCGCTGGACAGCCGCACGCAAAAAGAAATTGCTGGATAGTCGATTAAATACCACCAAGCAGTTATATGATTATCTGGAGAAAAATCAGATCAAACCCAAACGTATTATTTCGACTTCAGCGATCGGCTACTACGGAATCGATCCGCAAGAACACTGGGATAGGGTATGTACTGAACAAAGTCCACCGCAATCGATTTTTATGTCAGAACTGTGCGAGAAGTGGGAAAAACTGACCTTGTCCTATACTGGGCAGAACACTAAAATTGTTCGCTTTGCTGTGGTGTTTGGTCAAGGTGGTGGGATTCTTCCGCAGATGTTATTGCCGATTAAATTGAATATATTTGGCCGGATTGGCCATGGGCGCCAGCCGGTGACCTGGGTACATCTACAGGATGTCATGCGGGCGATCGAATTCCTGATGCAGCAGCCGACCCAGCAACAGGTATTTAATGTGGTTGCACCTGAAAAAGTCAGTCAAGCGCAATTTGTCCGGATCGCAGCACAGGTGCTGAAACGTAAACCTTTATTACCCTTACCAGCTTGCAGTATGAAAATGATGCTAGGTGAACAGTCACAACTGATTCTGAATGGTCAATATGTTCAGCCCAAAGCCTTGCAGGAAGCCGGATTTGAATTTAATTATCCGACCCTGAAAGAAGCGCTAATTGATATTTTAAACCATTAAAGAATGCAGCTGTAAGCGCTGTATCGGACTATAAGGCTGTGGATCTACGATGGTCGGTTGTCCCAGAATTAACTGAGACAGCAATTTTCCAGAAGCAGCACCCATACATAAGCCATTACGGAACTGGCCAAAATTGGTCCAGAGATTGTTCAGATGCGGAATTTTGCCGATATAAGGAATGCCATCAGGGGAGCTTGGTCGTAGACCAGCCCACTGTTTCACAATTGGGAAATCAGCCAGTTCTGGCACCATCTCCAGACAGGCTTCCAAAATATCCTGACGGATTTCAGCAGAAGGCGAAGTATCAAAACCGACCTGACGCATGCTGGAACCACACAGTACATGCCCATCACGACGTGGAATCAGATACATGACCTTGTTCATGCACATGGTTGGTAGCCAGTTTTCTGGTGTTTTAAAGAGCAACATCTGGCCTTGAACCGGATGAACCGGAATGTCCAGACCGAGCTGTTCAGACCAGCGTGCAGACCATGCACCGGTGGCAATGACGAACTGATCTGCTTTAAAGCTCAGGCCATTTTTAGTGGAAACACTGTGTACATGATCTTGCTGGATATTTAGCTGACTAATATTGCAATGCTCTTGCCAAGTGACACGCGGATGCTGTTTAAGGTAAGCAATAATGGACTGTAATAGTCGCGGATTGCGGATATTGGAAAGTTCTGGAAAATAGATCGCCTGTTTAAATTTCGGATCTACTTTGGAATTGATTTGCTGGATTTGAGGCTGATTCAGATATTCGGCATGTTGCTGTGGATCCTGATATTGCTCGGCATAGCGCAGTCCAATTTCAAAATCCGTTTCATCAAAAATCAGCATACCGGTTTCATGAATCTGGAAATCAATCCCGGTGATCGGTTGCAGTTTCTGGTTCCAGGCTTGATACAGCGGTTTGGCATGGCGGGCGAGGGCATTGACGGCATCGGGATAACGCCAGGGATACATCGGGGAGAGGATACCACCTCCGGCCCAAGAGGCCGCCTGTCCAGCCGCTTGCTGATCGAAAATCGTAATAGAACATCCCTGTTCAAGCAATTCCAGAGCTGACATCAAGCCAGTTATGCCTGCTCCGATAATGGCGATATGCATTGCGCCAAGGTCCTTCTATTTTATTTCATGTCTTTCAGTTTGAGCGCCGCTTCTTCCGCGAAGTAGGTCCAGATACCATCTGCACCGGCACGGCGACAGCACATCAGGGATTCAAGAATCACGCTATCAGATAACCAGCCATTCTGAATTGCAGCGGCCAGCATGGCATATTCGCCACTAACCTGATAAATAAAAGTAGGTACACCGAAGGTATCTTTGACTTCACGAACCACATCCAGATACGGCATGCCCGGTTTAACAATCACCATATCTGCACCTTCCTGGATATCCAGTGCAATTTCATGCAGTGCTTCGGCACGGTTACCGAAATCCATCTGGTAATTGTATTTATTGCCGCCTTTTAGGTTGCTAGCCGAACCGACAGCATCACGGAATGGGCCATAGAAGCTAGATGCATATTTGGCTGAATAGGCCATAATAGAGGTATAGATATGGCCATTCTGTTCAAAGGCCTGACGAATTGCACCGATGCGGCCATCCATCATGTCACTTGGCGCGACAATATCAGCTCCGGCTTCGGCATGGCTTAAAGTCTGCTTGATCAGCGCTTCAACCGTTTCATCATTCAGGACATAACCGGTTTCATCAATGATGCCGTCTTGGCCATGCGTGGTATAAGGATCTAGCGCGCCGTCGGTGATCAGCACCATTTCCGGTAATTCTTTTTTCAGCAGACGAACGGTCTTCTGTACCAGACCATCTTCATGCCAAGCCGCTTCTGCAGTCAGGCTTTTATCTTCTTGGGGTGTAACCGGGAACAGCGCCAGCTTATTGACACCTAGTTCGAGCAAACGTTCTGATTTTTTTAACAACAAGTCAGCAGACAAACGCTGCACATTTGGCATACTTGGAATGTCTTGGGTCTGGTTTTGTCCCGGAAGCACAAATACTGGATAAATCAAGTGATCAGCACTGAGATGGGTTTCACGTACCATAGAACGTAAATGCTCATTTTTACGAATACGACGCATGCGAGTTGCAGGAAACGCGGGACGATTGAACGTATAGGTCATAAAAATCTCAGTAATCAGTATTAAACTAGGCCCCTATTGTAACCCTATCTGAATTTTTTGGGCATAAATTAGCGGTTTTTTATTGTTGTAGCTTCGGGCAGACTTATGACTAAGACAGAAAGAAATTGGACAGGTAATATACATTTAGGTGCAAAAGTGGATATTGAAGTGGTCTTAAACCAGTTGGTACACGCTTTTAATACCTCTCCTTTTTTTAAGCATAATGGCATGACCATGCGGGTGGTCGATGGTCAGATCGAAGCATATGTTGAAATGCAGGATTTTATGATTGGCAATGTGGCTTTTCAGATTCTGCATGGTGGTCTTGCAGCCACCATACTCGACAGTATTGGTGGAATTGTGGCGATGGGTGAGCTGTATAAGAAAGCCGAACCAGAAACTATTGCTGATACGATTAAAAAGGTATCACGTTTAGCGACGGTAGATATGCGCGTGGATTATCTTGCGCCCGGTCGTGGTAAATATTTTATTGCCCGTGCAGAAACCTTACGTTTGGGGCGTAAGGGTTGCACCATGCGTATGACCATGGTCAATGATGATGACAAGCCGATTGCCACAGCGATTGCGTCATATGCCTATTAATTAAGTTTATCTCCTCAATCCTGGCTCATTCTGAGTCTGAACTAAGCCCTTATTCCTGGAATAGGGGCTTAGTTTTTTAAACTTTCGAGTAATATTTTTTTGCATATTTTCTAATTTTTATTATTAGAATGCATGAAAATTAAATTAATACGGCTTTCTCATTTTACCCATTGATCAATAAACGGGATATGAATCTATACATTCATGTCAGTGCTGGTCAGTGTGGCTGCGTGACCAAGTCTGTTGGATTTAGGAAAAAATCAATGACAGATGTACAAGACACCCTGCCAGAAAACGCATCTGATGCAACTTCGGATCAAGCTTTAAAAAATAAACGTAAAAAGGCCCTGAGTATCGTTGCTATCTTTATAGTGATTGCACTGGTGTTGTTTCTGGTTTGGAAATTCTTTCTGAACAATTCAGTCAGTACTGAAAATGCCTATGTGGGTGCTGAAACGGCTTCTATTACGTCTATGGTGAGTGGTCAGGTCGCTGAAGTATTGGTTCATGATACCCAAGCGGTCAAACAGGGCGATATCCTGGCCAGAATTGATGACCGTGATGCCAAAATTGCAGTGGCTCAGGCACGTGCAGAACTGACCAAAGCCAAGCGCCAGTACAAACAGACTGCGGCCAATAGCGGGGCTTTAAGCTCACAGATTGGGGTTAGTGATGATGCAATTCGCAGTGCCGAAGCCCAGCTGGCTCAGGCTCAGGCAGCCTTACATAAAGCACAAGATGAATATACGCGTCGTGAAAAACTCAGTGCGAGCGGTGCAGTGTCTAAAGAAGAACTCAGTACAGCACAATCTGCATTGGATACGGCCAAAGCTGGCGTAGCTTCTGCTGAAGCGGGTCTGGCACAAGCAAGATCCAGCCAGAAAGCCGCACAAAGCAATTTAGCGGCGAATGAAGCCTTGATTCAAGGCGCGAATGAAAATTCGACTCCTGATGTACTTGTGGCTGAAGCCAGACTGAAACAGGCCGAGCTAGACTTAGAACGTACTGTAATTAAAGCACCTTTTGATGGGGTGGTTTCACGCCGTTCAATTCAGGTAGGTCAACGTGTGGCGCCAGGCACAATGCTGATGATGGTCGTACCAGTAGATCAGCTCTATGTTGATGCCAATTTCAAAGAAAGCCAGCTGGAAAAAGTCCGTGTCGGGCAGAAAGCTGAACTGACGTCTGATCTGTATGGTAAATCGGTGAAATATCACGGCACTGTGGTTGGCTTCTCTGGCGGTACAGGTTCAGCCTTTGCTCTGATTCCGGCTCAGAATGCAACGGGTAACTGGATCAAAGTGGTACAGCGTTTGCCAGTGCGTATTCAGCTGGATCCGAAAGAGCTGGCTGAGCATCCGCTACGTGTGGGTTTGTCGATGGAAGCTGAAATCCACTTCAAGAAGTAATTCCCGATGAATAAATATGTTCCATATGGGAATCTGACTGGCGGCAAGCTGATGCTGGCGGCCTTTGTGCTGGCATTGGCCAATTTCATGGTCGTGCTGGACATGACCATTGCCAATGTCTCGGTGCCGCATATTACCGGTAGTCTGGCAGTGTCCAGCTCGCAAGGTACCTGGGTCATTACGTCTTATGCAGTCGCAGAAGCGATCTGTGTACCTTTGACAGGATGGCTGGCGGGTCGCTTTGGTAGCGTGCGCCTGTTTGGTGTCTGCCTGCTGGGTTTTACCATTTTTTCGATTCTATGCGGGATTTCTACCAGTCTGGAAATGCTGGTGTTTTGCCGGATCGGGCAGGGGTTGTTCGGTGGCCCAATCATGCCGCTAAGCCAGACTTTATTACTGCGAATTTTCCCACCTGAAAAACAATCCCAAGCGATGGGGATGTGGGCAATGACCACCGTTGTCGGTCCAATTCTCGGTCCAATTCTCGGCGGTACGATTAGTGATAACCTGTCTTGGCACTGGATTTTCTTTATTAATATCCCGGTGGGTTTGTTCTGCGGTCTGGCTGCATTGAAGCTATTAAAACCAGCAGAAACTGAAACCAATACTTTGAAGATTGATAAAGGTGGTTTGTTCTTACTGATTCTTTGGATTGGTGCGCTGCAATTAATGTTAGATCTCGGTCATGAACATGACTGGTTTAGCAGTTCCTTTATTGGGACCTTGGCGGTGCTTGCCATAGTCGGTTTAATCATCTTTACCATTTGGGAACTGACCGAGCGGCATCCGATCGTAGATATCCGGATCTTCCGATATCGCGGGTTTACCTTTGCTGTGCTTTCATTAGCCTTTGCCTTCGGTGCCTTCTTTTCCAGTATTGTACTGATTCCACAGTGGGTGCAAATTAATCTGGGTTATACGGCCACTTGGGCAGGTTATTTAACCGCAACCATGGGTTTTGGTAGCCTGTTGATGTCACCGATTGTGGCGAAGATGGCAACCAAATATGACCAGCGCATTTTGGCCAGTTTTGGTTTGACCTTGCTTGCCGTGGTGACTTTAATGCGGGCATTCTGGACCACGGATGCGGATTTTATGGCATTGGCTTGGCCACAGATTCTGCAAGGTTTCGCGGTGCCGTTCTTTTTCATTCCACTCTCCAATATGGCCTTGGCTTCAGTCCAGCCGCAGGAAATGGCTTCAGCTGCTGGTTTAATGAACTTTCTGCGGACTATGGCTGGAGCGATCGGGGCTTCAATTGCAGTCACGATCTGGGATGATCATAGTAAAGTGGCCCGCAGTGAGCTGGTAGGTAAACTGAATGTCGAAGAAACCCAGAATACCTTAATGGCACAGGGCATGAGTTCGGACAGTGCCTTGGGTTATATTTCCAGTCTGGTGGATAAAGAAGCATTAACCCTGTCAGCTAATCACTTGTTTTTGATACTGGCGATGGTCTTTGTTTTTGCTGCCTTAATCGTCTGGTTGGCACCACGACCGAAAGCGGGTGTGGGTGGAATGCCATCACATTAAAATTTTCCAAAATAAAAAACCGCTAACTATTTAGCGGTTTTTTTTGATCTTATAAATCTGATTTAGCCCGTTTTAAGGCATTTTGCCATTTAGCTAAATGGGCTTCACGTTCATCGGACTGCATTTTGGGTTCAAAGGCACGTTCCAGTTGCCAAGACTGGGCAATTTCATTAAGGCTGGAAAATACGCCGGATTTTAAGCCTGCCATGGCTGCGGCACCCCAAGCTGTGGATTCCAGCATCTTCGGACGCAAGACAGGAACATTGAGCAGGTCAGCCTGAAACTGCATTAGCATATCATTACAACTGGCACCGCCATCGACCCGTAACTCTTTTAAAGGATGGGCAATATCGGATTGCATGGCCGTCAGTACATCGGAGACCTGAAAAGCAATGGACTCCAGTGCAGCTCGGGCAATATGGGCTTTATTGGTCCCACGTGACATACCACAAAGCAGGGCACGCGCTTCACTATCCCAATGCGGTGCACCCAGTCCGGTAAAAGCAGGAACTAAGACCACGCCGTCAGTATCTTCAACTTTACAGGCCAGCTTCTCAATATCACTGCTTTTCTGAATGATGCCCAGCCCATCACGTAACCATTGCACCACAGCACCGGCCATAAAAACGCTGCCTTCCAGGGCATAGCTGGTCTGTTCCTGTGCTTGCCAGGCGAGGGTAGAAAGTAATTTGTTCTGGCTGAGCTGAATATCATGACCGGTATTGAACAGCATAAAACAGCCGGTGCCATAGGTATTTTTTGCCATACCGGGTTCGAAGCAAGACTGGCCAAACAAGGCAGATTGCTGATCACCCAGAATGCCGGTAATGGGAATGGTGGCTCCTAACAAACCCGGTGCTGTATCTGCAATATGACAATCGGAACTGATGATTCGTGGCAGGACTGAAGCAGGGATATTAAACAGGTCGAGTAGTTCCTCATCCCAGCGTTGAGTATGCAGATTCATCAACATGGTACGGGACGCATTACTGGCTTCGATGATATGCTCGGCACCTTGAGTCAGGTTCCAGATCAGCCAGCTATCAATAGTGCCAAAAGCGACATGACCTTGTTCTGCAAGTTCACGTAAGCCATCCACATGTTCCAATAACCAGACCAGCTTGCCAGCACTGAAATAAGGATCAATCCGTAGCCCGGTTTTTTGTTGTACCTGATCCATCTGGCCTTGCTGTATCAGCTGATTACACCAGTCTGTTGCACGACGATCCTGCCAGATAATCGCTGGTGCAAGAGGCTTCCCATTACGACAATCCCATACCACAGTCGTTTCACGCTGATTGGTCAGGCCAATCGCTTTAATATCTTTGGCCAGAATCCGGGCGGTAGCAAGCGCCTGTTGTACCACTGCAATTTGCGAGCTCCAGATTTCCTGTGCATCCTGTTCGACCCAACCGGAGTGTGGGGTCTGAATATGGGTTTCGCGTTGAGCTGTTGCCTGAATCTGTCCGTGTTCATTAAAGATGATTGCACGGCTAGATGTCGTTCCCTGGTCGAGTGCCAATAAATAGCTCATAATTTTTTTAAATGCTGACTTGAATTATGAAATATTAGCGCAATTATGTAATCAGGCGCATTCAAAAGTGTATTTGTGTAGAAAATGCATCGTATTTTTTGCCAGTTATGCTATGATGAGCTTGTACTTTGGGGATGTTCTTGGCTTCGACGCCGATGATGAAACTCATAGATGCATGCCGAGAGCGCATTTTCTCTCGTAAATAAAATTTGCATTTAAATAGTCGCAAACGACGAAACTTACGCTCTAGCAGCCTAAGGGCTGCTTGTCCGCATCTCTGAATACTTGTGGTTAGAGATCCCGACTGAAGCGAACGCACACAAGTCCGTATAGAGTCAAGCCTCGGGGCTTTATACCAAATCTAGAGGATCGCACCTTGAACCCTGTTCGTCGGGTCTCTTGGTGTTAAAACAATAGACGATATCTAAGCATGTAGTATTCTCGAGCGTAGTGTTGGCGGACGCGGGTTCAACTCCCGCCATCTCCACCAAAATTCTTGCTATAAATCAGCCACTTATATTAAGTGGCTTTTTTATTGGCTACATGTTTATTTTAAGCGTTTACCAAATTCAGTTTAAGATGAAAAAGTTTTTTAATATTAGCTGATTACTTAAAGTATTTAATTAATCATAGTTAAAACTTAATTATTCAAAGGCGAATAATGATTGATAATTGCTGATAGGTTTTATATTAAAGAGATAATTTTTTAAAAACTGGAATAAAACTTAGTTTTCCAGATATGTATTTAAATAGAGAGACTTCCGAGTCGAGATATTTATTAGATTTTATTATTATTGTGAGAGATTTTAAGATAAATTCTTTTCTCTTTCTAAGATTCATCAAAATAGCTTTAAATATGGAACCTTAGAAACTTTTTTATTTTGGAAGTTGGGAAAATATTGACCCTATGAGCAATTCACCCACAAATGATACTGAATTTAATTTACAGCAAGTTTTGTTGCTAATGAACCATTTAACGAAATGGCTTATTCGCTCCGGGGTGGGCTATACAGAATTTTCTGCCGCTTTAAAGCCTATCTTTTATTTGCAAGCCGTGAATGAACTGGAAACTCTTGAGAAAAAAGCCACCATATCCGCAATCAGCTTATTGTCAGGGTTGCACCGTAAAGATATCACTACTTTCAAACAAGCAATTGAAGATGGCTACTTAATTACTGATACCGGCAAAACGGAAGCATTGAATATTCCTGGCCGAGTAGTCGGGATATGGGTAGCAGAAGAGTGGTCAGAACAGCTGCCTTTTCATAATCCTGATCAAGATTCATTTGTAAAATTAGTCCATAGGGTATCAAAGGAAATGCATCCCAGATCGGTACTGAATGAATTGGTGCGTCTTGGAATTGTCAGGCAGGAAAAAAAACAAGTCATTTTAGAGAAAAGAAGTTTTATTCCGGATCAATCTTCACAAGATATACGCAAGCTATTGACTGATAATTTACAAAGCCATATGCAGGCGGGTTTACATAATATTTTTTGTCCGGAACAAACGAGTTTTTTAGAAGAAAGTATACGGGCAGATGAACTGACGAGCGAATCAGTTGAAATTCTTAAAAAGCATTCACTGGAATTATGGGAAAAATATTCTGAAGACTTATTCAAACTGGCTTTAGAACGTAGTGAATTGGATGAAGGAAAATCTGATGCGAATCAGACATTTTGTTTAGGGATATATCAAAGTGATACATAAAAAAAGAATTTTATTGCCTATTGTCTGCGCAACGTTGTTAGCTGGTTGTGGAGAAGAGTTTTCGGCAGGTGTCGTAAAAGGTGGAACTGGAACCGGAGGAAAACCACCTTCTGGCGTGGATATCGTGGTTGAGAGAGTTCCTTTGAAGGATTCTTACTCAATTTGGCTGTCAAAACCAAAAACGGATGATTGTCAGGGGGTTAAGCGTACTCTTCAATTTCTAGATCCGACTACTTTAGAAGTGATGGAAGAAAATCAGTCACTTGAAATTACACCATCTGATGAAGTTGTGAATCAGCTTGTTTTACAGGTCCGTTGGGAAAATCAATCAGAGCAGCCTAAAACGATTTTACATCCTTCATGCAACTATCTAATCGAATTAGCAGAACTTGGCGCCGAAGCACCTATGCGTGTAATGAGCTGTGATGTAGATGAAATAGCGGCATTAAATGTAAATGATGTTTATATTCACCAGCAGATGTATCAGTTTGACTACACATCGAAAGGCGTACTGAAACATAGCATGAGCACCCAGTTCTTACCTTTAGAAGCAAGTGGCCAAGATTGTGAAAACTTATCTATTCCTTATGAAATCCAGAATATCGAAAAGTAGTTCATATTGATAAATAGTAAAAAAGGCTTTCATAGGAAATAATGAAAGCCTTACAAATGTGACATGCAAAAAAAACCACACGGATCGTGTGGTGGCATAATCATGCATGCCTCAAAGGAAAGAAGGGACAGTGCTTGAAAAAATTAAAATAAGAATTGATGAAAATTAAAAACGATAACCTATACCCACATAGGAAATTAGCGGATCGACATCAATTTTGGTAGAGGCCTGAATCAGTTTCTCGCCCGTATTTTTATTGGTCACCGTGATATCGGTCTTATTATTTAATTTTGCATAAGAAACTGAAGCAGTTGCATACCAGCTAGAGTTTAAATCATAGTTAAAACCTAATGAGACGATAGGTGCAATAGCATCATCTGCGGTGGTTTTTACTTGGATATCTCCACTTGAAACTCTACCCTCGAGCGCTGCTCCTGCTTCACCATCATAGATATTTTGAATCATGTGGCCAGCTGCAATCAGATCATTTTTAACGCCGCCATTTAATTTAATATCAGTGTAATGAGCAAACATGACACCGGCACCGATATAAGGTCGGAACTTGTTAACACCCGGTTTGCCAAAGTGATAAATCGCCTCAAGTGCAGGTGTCCAAGCACGTGCAGAAGCAGCAGTATCATATTTATCTAAGTCAGTAATGAGAATATCATTTTTCAAATATAAGTTCTGGTTTGGCGCGATAGGATGACCTACTGCTGAAAATGGTGCGTAGACTTGTCCTTTACCCTTCAAATCGACTTTTGGTGGAATGCCTCCAATCATTTGCAGAGAAACATTTTCATTCACATAGTAGTCCAGCATTAAGCCCAAAGTATCAATATCTTCGACTTCTATACCCGCATTTGAGTTCCAGTTTGATAAGCCAGAAATCTCAGCCGTACCGGTTAAACTGGTTAATGCATCTCTTAATTTTTCAGGATCATCCCCGAATTCGTTATAAAAACCATCACGCATCCAGTCAAACATTGATGGATAATTCAAAAATGGTCTGGTGATTGTCCCAATTAGACCTTGTTCAGCTGGTGTTAAATCAGTCTTGTTGTAATCAATATTTGATCGGATGGTATCACCTGTAATATCTCCTACTCGAGCAGATCTTCCTTCTTCCACGCCAGTTTTAATTCGCATCGGATTGGCATTTCCTTGTGATTTGATATGTAACCATCCGGTAGATACAGAGAATCTTTTAAATTCTGCATAACTCATTTGTGTAGTAGCAATGAGGGCAGCTACGACTATTCCTTTACCCAAACTATTTGATGTTTTCATATCCATTTCCTATTTTTTTAATGATGGCTAACTGCTGCGCCACTATAGTTTTTTTTGAATAAAAAAACCTTAAAAAAATTTACGAAACAGTTACATAATGTTATTTTTAATTATTTTTAATTATTAGTTAATGTAATTATATTTTAATAATATTATTGATATATATGTAAATAAAATAATTTTTAGACAAATTTATTGATATAAATAAAGACTTAAAAATTTTCGCATTTTTTATAGTTGTTGCTGATTAAAAATCCTCAAATAGAATAAATTGATTAAAATTTAATCAGAAATGATTTAAAAAATTTTACTTGTTCCAAGATTATTCATGTTATTTCATAGTCCAGAAAATTTAAGAAAGAATGTAAAAAATCGATTTGTAGAGGAAGTGAGATCTTAAAATTTAGATGAATAATTGTTTAATTGAGGCATTTGAGTTGATGAAATTTTAGTCTTTTTAATTTGGAGAGGAATGGATTTTTTTAAATTCGATAGAGGATGATTTTAAAAGTTCTTTCAGATCTTTTTCTAAGGGTTGGGTAAAGATGTAAACGTTTTTTGTTCGTGTTTATGAGAAAACTACGTAAACGTTATAATCCAAGTTATAAGATGACAAACCAATAGCTTAATAAACAGAGTCAAATTTATGAAAGCAGCTTTACGAGGTCAAACACCAGGTTTAGATCAAATAGAATTGGCAGATATTAACGATCCTGGAAAGCCGGGTCATGGAGAGATTAGAGTTCGAATTCTCAGTAACTCGCTTAATTTCCATGATTATAACGTCGCAATAGGAGTTCTTCCTGCAGATCCAGGTCGACTGTTGATGGCTGACGGGGCGGGAGTCGTTGAAGAAATCGGCGAAGGGGTGGCTGAATTTGCTGTTGGAGATCATGTCGTTTCCCTGTTTTTCCCTAACTGGGTGAAAGCTGAGTGTCCGCAAGCTGATTTTAGCTATACGCCAGGTGATGGAATTGATGGCTATGCAACTTCATATGTAGTTCGACCTGAAAACTGGTTTACTCATGCTCCCAAAGGCTGGACTCATCATGAAGCAGCAACCCTACCAACGGCTGGATTAACCGCATGGCGTGCACTTGTGGTGGAAGGAAAAATCAAAGCGGGAGACGATGTGCTAATCCTTGGAACAGGTGGTGTTTCAATATTTGCACTTCAGTTTGCCCTGAAGATGGGCGCAAGGGTGTGGGCAACGACTTCATCAAAGGAAAAAGCAAAATGGCTTCTCGAACAGGGCGTTGCGGGTGTTGTAAATTACCGCGAAGAAGAAAACTGGGGCAAGAAAATCTTTGAGATGACAGGCAACCGGGGTGTTGACCATGTGGTCGAAATCGGTGGACCGGGTACGCTTGCTCAATCTATTGCAGCTTCTCGTATAAGCGGACACATTACCTTGATTGGCGTATTTACGGGTATTAGTGGAGATGTGCCAACAGCTGCAATTATGGCGAAACAGCTGACTATTAAAGGCGTAACGGTAGGAAATCGTTCTGAACAGCAGGATATGATCAGAGCATTGGAAGCAACAGATATTCATCCAATGATTGATAAAGTGTTCCCGCTAGAGGAAATTCAGGCAGCTTTCGAATATCAACGTGATGGCAAACATATTGGTAAAATTTGTTTAGACGTATGATGATTTAAAGTTAATGGGTTTCGGAATTTAATTCCTATCATTACCTAAATTAGAAATAGCCTTAAATCGAAAAGATCTAAGGCTATTTTTTTGTATAGGATAATAAAGATAAAAACTCGTATCAGATTCATATTATCTTAACTAAACAGAGATTATTAAAAGTGACCAACTATTAATCAGGCAGCTTCAAGTCTATCTGTAATCAGCTTAACTCTAGTCGCAGCTTTAATCTGCTCCAGTGTGACATCTTGAGCGAGTTCTACCAAAACCACTCCGCGTGAAGTAATATCCATCACACCGAGATCCGTAATGATCCGGTTGACGACACCTTTACCGGTCAGCGGCAAGGTACATTGAGGAACGATTTTCGGTGAACCGTCTTTCGCCGTATGCTCCATTAGAACGACAACTTTCTGCACGCCTGCTACCAGATCCATGGCACCGCCCATACCTTTGACTTTCTTGCCCGGAATCATCCAGTTGGCCAGATCACCTGTTTCAGAGACTTCCATCGCACCTAAAATCGCAATATTCACGTGGCCCCCGCGAATCATGGCAAAGGATTCAGCACTTGAGAAGAAGGCAGCACCTTTGCGGGCAGTGACTGTCTGTTTACCGGCATTAATCAGGTCTGCATCAACTGTTTCTGCAGTCGGGAATTCATCAATGCCTAAGAGGCCATTTTCAGACTGGAGCCAGACATTGATATTTTCTGGAATATAGTTGGCGACCAAGGTTGGCAAGCCAATACCGAGATTGACATAGAAACCATCTTCCAGTTCCTGTGCCGCACGCTGAGCCATTTCATTTCGAGTCCAGGCCATGATTATGCTCCTGCCTTTAAGGTCATCTGTTCAATTCGCTTTTCCGGTGCAGCATTAACGATGATTCGATTGACATAAATTCCAGGTAGATGAATATCATCCGGATCAAGTTCACCAATCTCTACAACCTGTTCAACTTCAGCCACAGTGATTTTACCGGCCATCGCACATTCAGGATTGAAATTACGCGCAGTTTTACGGAAGACCAAATTGCCTGCCTTATCCGCTTTATAGGCTTTAACCAATGCCACATCCGCGGTTAATGACTTTTCCAGAATAAACTCTTTACCATCAAATTCACGGACTTCTTTGCCTTCGGCAACCAATGTGCCAACACCTGTTTGAGTGTAGAAAGCAGGAATTCCAGCACCGCCAGCACGTAATTTTTCAGCCAGTGTGCCTTGAGGTGTCAGCTCTACTTCCAGTTCACCATTCAGATATTGGCGCTCAAATTCCTTGTTCTCACCGACATAAGAAGAAATCATTTTTTTGATCTGTTTAGTTTGCAGCAATTTGCCCAAACCAAAATCATCCACACCGGCATTATTGGAAATACAGGTCAGGCCAATCACACCAGTATTTTTTAAAGCTTCAATGAGTGCTTCAGGAATACCGCATAAACCAAATCCGCCAACGGCGAGCGTTTGATGATCTGCCACGATATCCGTTAAAGCTTCCTGAGCATTGGCAATGACTTTATTCATCAGAAATCCTTTTCTTAAAATTCAAGCGTCCATCTTGGCTTCACGAGCGCTATGGTCTAATTCATCCGCATGCAGGAAGTGGGTATGTGAAGGCGCGCGTTTGGTTTTGCTCCATTGTTCCAGCATGTCATACTTCATTTCTTCGGTAATCATGGCGATTTTCTGTGGTGCTTTTTCATCATCATAAGCCAGTTCCAGACGGTGGCCATTTGGATCGAAGAAGTAAATTGAATGGAAAATGCCGTGATTGGTAATGCCCAGTACATCTACGCCATTGGCTTCCAGATGCTCTTTGGCCTGAACCAGTGCCTGACGATCTTTCACTTTTAAGGCAATGTGCTGCACCCATTTCGGGGTGTTTTCATCACGACCCATTTCCGGTTGGGTGGGTAGTTCAAAGAAGGCCAGTACATTGCCATTACCAGCATCTAAAAACAGATGCATATACGGGTCGAAAGCTTTAGTAGAAGGAACATGGTCCTCAGCAAAAGCCAGAATAAAGTCCATGTTCAGGTTCTTTTTGTACCATTCCACGGTTTCTTTAGCATCTTTACAGCGGTAGGCGACATGGTGAATTTTTTCGATTTGAATGGTCATGTTTATATCCTTATATATTCTTATGCTGCATCGGGCTGCGCTTCAGGTGCAGCTTTTTGAAATGCGTCCAGTGAAGTGCAATGGGCATAAATCGATTCAATTTTCGGAAAATCCGAAAGATCGATTTTGAAACGTTTAGCGTTATATACCTGTGGAATCAAACAGCAATCTGCAAGGCTAGGCTGATCTCCAAAACAGAATTGGCCATTTGAATGCGTTAATTGAGCTTCAATCGCTTTTAAGCCGGTGACGACCCAGTGTCTGTACCATTCGGTTTTCTGTTCATCGCTGGCATTCAGGGTTTTACTGAGGTGCTGAAGTACACGCAGATTGTTGAGTGGATGAATGTCACAGGCAATATTCAGACTAAAGGCCCGGATCAGGGCACGCTGTTGCAAATTCTTGGGCAACAGGGGAGTTTCCGGAAATTTTTCTTCCAGATATTCAATCATGCTGAGCGACTGGGTCAGCGTGAAATCATCTTCAATTAAGGCAGGGACCAGCTCACCCGGATTGACCCGACGAAATGTTTCACTATGCTGTTCGCCGCCATTGTTCACCAGATGAACCGGGATATGTTCTGCTTCGAGTCCTTTCAGGTTGAGCGCAATACGAACCCGGTAAGCGGCCGAACTCCGAAAATAGGTATACAGTTGCATGGTCATGATTTCACCCCGGACTATTCAGTAAAACCGAAATCAATCGCTGGCAAGATTTTGCCGCTCACAGCACCGAAACCGATACGCAGACCCTCTTTTTCACAATGACCTTTCATGATCACGGTGTCGCCGTCCTGAATGAAGGTGCGTTGTTCACCATTCGACAAAGTCAGTGGCTTGGTGGCATTCCAGGTGATTTCCAGTAATGAACCATAAGAGTTAGGCGTAGGACCTGAAATCGTACCTGAACCCATCAGATCACCGACCTGAACATTACACCCTGCAATAGTGTGATGAGCCAGTTGCTGTGCCATCGACCAGTACATATATTTGAAATTGGTTTCGCAGATGACATCAGCCTGGTCTGAATTTTCAGGCTGAATTTCAACAGACAGGTTAATGTCATAGCTATTACTGCTGTTATCTTCATGCAGATAAGCCAGAGGTTTTGGATCCTGAACAGGTGAACCGGTTTTAAATGGTTCAAGCGCTTCCATGGTTACGATCCATGGCGAGATCGAAGAAGCGAAAGTTTTGGCATTGAATGGACCTAGGGGCACATATTCCCATTGCTGCAAATCGCGCGCCGACCAGTCATTAAATAGCACCATACCAAAAATGTGGTCCCAGGCATTTTCAATCGCAATTGGCTCACCCAGATGATTTGGCTTGCCAATAATAAAACCGGTTTCCAGTTCGAAGTCGAGTTTGCGGCATGCAGAAAAGACTGGGCGTTCAGAATCCGGTAACTTGATCTGTCCAGATGGACGCACGATCTCTGTACCGCTGACAATCACGGAGCTGGCACGACCGTTATAACCGACCGGAAGTTCTGACCAGTTGGCTAACAGTGCATTTTTTGGATCACGGAACATACAGCCGACATTAGTGGCATGTTCTTTGGACGAATAGAAATCGGTATAGCCCGGAATACGCACCGGCAGATGCATTTTGACGTCTGACTGTTTAAAGAAAACCTGATCACGGAGTTCCTGATTGTCACGCAATTCGGCATGATCTGCTGACAACAGCGTCTGTAACTCTGCTCGTACTTTAGACCAGTTGGCTTTACCCAACTCAATAAAACTATTCAAAGTTGGCTGATTAAAAAATTGCTGATCTTGTTCCAGCTTTAAATAACCCTTTGCTTCCAATGCTGCTAGATCAACCACCCATTCTCCAAGTGCCACCCCAGCACGTGGTTGGGTGTTTTGCTCATTACTGAAAATACCATAAGGCAAGTTTTCTAAAGGGAAATCTGAATCAGGAGCGATGTCGATAAATGACTTTAAACGCGTCGTCATAAATATGAATCCTTTCCGTGGAAAATTTAAGTTCTATACAGAATCATACTTATATTTTTAAATTACGCAATAAATAATTTGATTATGTATAATGTAAATTTGTTAATATGCGGCTATGATCTGAATCTGGAATCAGATTTGGCCGAACAAAATTTTTGATTTCGGTAGTACAATGGTTTTATAGAGCCATGAAAATTAATGCGTATATGCAGGATGAAACGATGAACGTTGAGGAAGAAAAATTACAGGGAGGGGTGCAGTCTCTAGAAGTAGGATTAACTGTACTCGATGCATTGACTGAACATAATGCACCGATGATGTTAAAAGAGCTGTCAGAAGTCCTGTCTATGCATCCTGCAAAAGTGCATCGCTATGTGGTGAGCTTGATACGTAAAGGGTATGCCCAGCAGCTCAGTGACGGGCGATATAGCCTGGGTGAGCGTGCTCACGCATTTGGCGTTAATGCCTTAAAGCGTACCGATATGCTGGAATTAACCCAAAAATATATTACGCAGATTCAGCAGCATTTAAATTGCAGTATTCATGTCAGTAAATGGTTCGCCGATGGTGCTGTGGTGGTTCAGTCGCTTGAATCCAACCATGTATTTAATATTATTACCCGGGTCGGCTCGCGTATGCCTTTGCTAAAATCGGCAACTGGTCGTTTACATGCCTGCCTTCAGCCAGAACACATCATCAAGCCTTTACTGGAAAAAGAGTGGGCGAGTAGCGCTAAAGCAGGTCAATATCCTGCGAACTGGGAAGAATTCTTGCAGCTTAAAGAGAAAATCCTGCAGCAGGGTTATGCGTCAGTGACCGGTGATATGATGGCAGGCATTCATGCAGTGGCGATTCCGGTATATAACTTCAGCCGACAGCTTGATCATGTGATTACCTGTATCGGCACCGAAGACCAGTTGCCAGCAGATCAAATGCAACAAGCTATTGATTATCTGCTAGGGATTCAGCAACAGATTGATGCCTTATTTAATCCAGAGGTCGCTGTCTAACACTTTCATTAATTGCAGATCACTTTTAGTCATTTCATAGATCCAGACCTGATTGAGGTACTGGATCTTTTTTATATCCAGCATTTGATCGTTAGAGAGAAATTAAAAAGTGGCTTAATTATGAAGTAAAATAAGAATGCTTATTCTTATTTTAATGATATGCAATTTCACAGAAAATTGAACAGAGATTTCTAACTCTTGGTCGCTTTAGAGTTTGTATAACAGCCTTTATTTTAAATTAAAGTATCAATTTGGTTTAACTAATTAATTTTAAAAAAATTAAAAATTATGTCGCAATATAGACAATTTTTATAATAACTTTTATTTTTATAATTCAATATTAAAGAATAAAAATTATGACCTTATTAAAAACACATATAGAGTTTCGATCTGATAACTTTCCTCCAACCTCTGAAGAGAAAGAAGAGTGGGACAGACAAATTTGGGGACATACATTAGCAAAATACTTATCAGAAGAACTTCCTAAGTATGGCTTAAATGTATCAGATTTCATAAATGAGGATTGGGGATATTTAATACCCTTAGCGGACGAAAAATTTAAAGGTATTTGGGTTGGATGTAATCATTATCAAGAGTATGAAAATGGTTTTTTGGTTTTCATAGATCCTTGCAGGCCAATAATTAAGAAAGGATTTTTTAAGAAAATTGATATATCAGAGCAACTAACATTTGTAGCTGATATTTTGAATGAGATACTTACAAGTAATCCTGAAATCTATGCTCAACATTGGTGGGATGAAAAGGATATGAAATTGATTGGAGAATAATCTTAAGATCTCCTAAAATTAACATAATACACGTTATACTTAATTATTTTTATTTATATAAATCATATATTTAAATTGTGATAAGAAGCTCGATCATCTTAGATTGGGCTTTTTTTATGATTTTTTATGTTTCACGAATAATAAAGAAGTAATGTCCCACGGTTTCATACAATCTCATTAATTCCAAATCAAAAAGTATCCAGATGAAATAAGAATAGATATCCAAGTGGTTACGGATTTTGCCCAAGAACATGACCTGACTCTATTTTTATTTAAAAAGATCAAATCACCATTCATAAAAAAAGCCTTCGAGCACTCAAGCTAGAAGGCTTTTAAAAACTTACTGTTTTTTAAGCGATCAATGGTTCAGCTTCATTCTCCATTTTAATCACCGCAGCCATCGACTCGGCAACATAATCAATATTGCTGAGGTTCAGGCCTGCTGTACACATCCGGCCACTACGAACCAGATAAATACCATAATGCTGTTTTAACAGATCCACTTGCTCAGCAGTTAAACCAGTATAGCTAAACATACCTTGCTGTTGAGTCAGGTAGCTGAAATCAAGTTCTGGCAATGCCTGAGACAATTTTTCTTTGAGTAAGCCACGCATGCGTAAAATACGCTGGCGCATTTCTTCAACTTCAACCTGCCATTGCTGAAACAGTTCAGGAGTATTTAACACCTGACTGACCAATAGCGCACCATTGGCCGCTGGACTTGAATAAATCCGGCGAACTGTGGCTTTTAACTGGCCTAAAACATTTTGTGCGCTTGTGGAATCATCGCAAACAAAACTTAAGCTACCAATCCGTTCTCCATATAAAGAGAAGATTTTGGAAAATGAATGGCTGACGATGAAATTCATACCGGCTTGATCAAGTGCACGAATGGCATAGGCATCTTGTTCCAGACCCTGACCGAAACCTTGATACGCCATATCTAGGAACGGAATTAAGGATTGAGATTTTAATACTTCAATGACCTGATCCCATTCATGTGGCTGTAAATCTGCACCAGTCGGGTTATGACAGCATGGGTGCATTAACACAATACTGTGAGCGGGCAGTTGTTTTAAGCAATCCAGCATCGCCGGGACATTAACGGCATTGGTTTCAGCATCATAATAAGGATAGAAATGGGTTTGAATACCCGCACCGTTAAAGATCGCAATATGGTTTTCCCAAGTCGGCTGGCTCACCCATATTTCAGATTCTGGAAAATATTTCTTTAAAAAGTCAGCGCCGACTTTTAGTGCACCTGAGCCACCCAAAGTCTGAATCGTGACCACACGACCTTGCTCGCGGGCAGGGCTGGAGGTTCCAAAAATTAATTCCTGTGCAGCCTGGTTAAAGCTGTTCAGACCATCCATCGGCAAATAAACACGGACTTTATTATAGTCAGGGGTCAGGTAAGTATAGGCTTTTTGCACTGAGTCTAGTTGCGGCACAATATTGTCTTCGTTGTAATATAGGCCGATGCTTAAGTTGACTTTGTTACTACGCTGATCTTTGTTGAATTCTTCCATTAAAGAGAGAATCGGATCGCCGGCATAAGTATCAATATGTTGAAACATGAATCTATCCTAATCTAATCAATATGCGATTACGCTTCTGGTAAGGTGCTAATTTTGCTGTTATCTAAAATAGCAGTCTGAGACTCCTGTTTGCGCTTAAAGAAGTAGGCAACCGAGAGAATACCAATCCAGACCGGAATCATGATGACAGCCACACGCATGTTCGGGGTGCTGCTCATAATTAGCAGAATACCGCCCATAAATGTGATACATAAATAGTTGGTGAATGGATAAGCCACACTTGGAAAATCGGTTTTGGTCTGCATGCGGTTCATGGATGTCTTGAATTTCAAATGAGTATAGGAAATAACAAGCCAGTTAATCACGATGGCAGCAACCACCAGCATCATCAACATGCTAAAGGCTTTTTCCGGCACCAGATAATTTAATAAAACGCACATCAAGGTGAAAAACGCTGAAACCATCACTGCATTCACAGGGATGCCACGCTGATTAATCTTGCTTAAGAACTTCGGTGCATTACCTTGTTGGGCTAAACCTAACAGCATACGGCTGGTACAGTAGTTAGTACTGTTATATACCGAAACCGCTGCGGTTAACACCACGAAATTCAAAACTCCAGCAACTGTTTGACTACCTAAAGAATCAAAAATCATCACAAATGGACTACCACCTTGTGCCATCATGTTCCAAGGGTAAAGCGATAAAATCACTACCAGACTCAGGATATAAAATAACAGGACACGGTAGACAATCTGGTTGACTGCTTTAGGTAAGGTCTTTTTCGGGTTATCGGTTTCAGCGGCTGCGATCCCGACCAGTTCAATGCCGCCAAAAGCAAACATGATCATGGCCATCGCCATAATCAGACCCATAATCCCATTCGGGAAGAAGCCGCCGAGTTGCCATAAATTTTCCAGACTGGACTGGCTGTAGCCGCTGCCACTAGTAAGTAGGTAACTACCGAACGCAATCATGGCAATAATTGCACCAACTTTAATGATCGCCAGCCAGAACTCCATTTCACCGAATAATTTCACGTGAAGCAAATTAATGATATTGATGAAAATGAAGAAGCCGAGGGCAGAGACCCAAGTCGGAATTTCTGGCCACCAGTAATGGATATAAAGACCGACGGCACTTAATTCGGCCATACAGACCAGAATATTCAGTACCCAGTAATTCCAGCCCGACATAAATCCGGCAAATTTGCCCCAGTATTTATAAGCGAAATGACTAAAAGAACCGCTCACAGGTTCATGTACAATCATTTCACCCAGCTGGCGCATCATTAAGAAGGCAATCAAGCCTGCAATGGCATAACCTAAAATAACAGAAGGCCCAGCAAGCTTGATCGTTTGTGAAATTCCAAGAAACAGTCCGGTACCAATTGAACCACCGAGTGCGATGAGCTGAATATGCCGGTTACTTAAACCTTTTTTTAGGTTTCCTTGTTCAATGTGCTGCATTTTTATTCATCATCCATGTGAGATTAAGCGCTGAACTATGATGTGCTTTATTATTTTTATGCCGTCATCGATGCAGAATCTTAAGTGTTATACGAGCGTATACGTTGAAACAGAGGCAACCATACCGATGCATATGACACTACATAGACACCGGTATGGTTTTAAAAAGGTCAGGCTTTAGAAATGTCTAAAACACCACGTTTGATCTGATCACGTTCGATTGATTCAAATAGGGCCTTAAAGTTACCTTCACCGAAACCGTCATCGTCTTTACGCTGGATAAACTCAAAGAACACTGGGCCAATCATGTTTTCAGAGAAAATCTGTAACAGCAGGCGTTTGTTACCATCTTTGGTATTGCCATCGAGCAGAATGCCACGTTTTTGTAGCTCATCCGCTGGCTCACCATGATTTGGCAGACGTTCATCCAGCATTTCATAATAAGTGCTTGGCGGTGGCGTCATGAACTTGGTGCCTAAAGCTTTCAGCTTGTCCCAAGTTTCAAGCAGGTCATCACAGATAAAGGCAATGTGCTGAATGCCTTCTCCATTGAATTCGTTCAGGAACTCAGCGATCTGGCCATTACCTTTGTCTGAATCTTCATTCAGTGGAATACGGATCTTGCCATCTGGTGCTGTTAGTGCCTTAGAAGTCAGGCCAGTGTATTCGCCTTTAATATCGAAGTAGCGGATTTCCTGGAAGTTGAAAATCTTTTCATAGAAATCTGCCCAGTACTGCATACGACCTTTATAAACATTATGCGTTAAATGATCGATTTCATTCAGGCCAGTGCCGACTGGACGCGATGGAACATTATCAAAGAAGATAAAATCATTTTGGTAAATGTCACAATCGACCAGGAAGATTGGAGAACCACCGATTCCTTTAATCGCAGGGATGTTAAGCTCCATTGGGCCGATTTTGCTATAAATCGGTTCTGCACCGATTTCAATCGCCTTTTGAAAAGCTTTTGCCGCATTCTTGGTACGGAAGCCCATTGCACAAGCAGAAGGACCGTGCTCTTTATAGAAAAATGCTGCATATGATTCAGGCTGATAATTCAGAATGATATTAATATTGCCCTGGCGCCATAAATAGACATTTTTCGATTTATGCTTCGCCACTTTAGTGAATCCGATGGCTTGGAAAACAGGATCCAACTGACCATCTTCAGATACAAATTCAATAAATTCGAATCCACATAGTTCTAATGGATTGGCTAATTCATTCATACAACATCCTCATTTTTTAGAAGCAATCCTATTGCTCATCTTTTACTGTCTGTTCAGGCTCTACGGAGGTATCACTGCCGTTTTATATTGAGAAGACAAATCCGTTTGCCTGACTTCTTTGACTTGCTGAACTGCATCGATTCCTGATGCACACAAGAAAAAGAAGGAATTTAACTCATCATACTGGATCTTGAATATTATTCAATACGTAATTTAATTACGTAATAAATAATTTCATAAAATATGGGGTTAATTTATAACATAAATTAATGTTATTCATAAAAAATATTTTTTGGATAATTCCAAGATACTAAATCATAGGAAATGTAGTTTTTTGTAAGGAAAATTTATTTCAAATACTCATATCAAAAAGGCTTATGAACACAAGTTTTTGTTATGGAAATTTAAGAAAATGAAATATTAAAAACTTAGCTTCAACTTGTTTTGATATTCAAAAAAAAAGCCCTTAAATAATTAAGAGCTTTAGTCATACAATCCAGTTATATCTAATGGTCATACCGGTTTCAGCATTCAACACTGAAAGGATAGGCATCTTCGAATAGAGATCAAAACAAGCTGAGTGTTTATCTCCTGGCAACGATTTAAACAGGTTTTAAAAGCGATACTTTGCTCCTATCGTGATGTTTAAAGGCAAAGCATATTGAGGAATCGTACCTGAACTTGAAGTATTGATGCTGCCATCCGCCAGATAACTGAGACCCTGATCATAATAAGACTGATCTGTAATATTCTGGGCAATGGCAAATAGCTGTAATTGAGGAGTGGCTTGATAATTTGCACTCAGATCAACCGTTAAGGCTCCCTCATTCAGCTGGGTATGCGCGGTATTATTCCAATACTCGGCAAACTCTCGTAACTGCACATTTAGATGCAGCTGGTCTGTTGCTTGCCAGGAGGCACCCCAAGTCGCATTCCAGGTCGGAATCTGTCCGATCTGCTGGCCGGTTGGCGCTACAGCAACGCTTAAATTAGAGCGAGTCAGTTCAGACTTGGTTCTTGTATAACCCGCATTCAGGCTAATACGATCGTTCACCTGAACATTTGCAATAAGTTCAAATCCTTGCATTTTGGCATCACCGGCATTGACATACTGGCGTAATGTGGCAGCAGCACTCACCCCAGTATCACAATAATTATTGCCTGCATCACAGTCGGATCGGACCACCGCATAATCAATATAATCTTTCACTTTATTATAAAAATAGGTGCCAGAAAGCGTTAAAGCATGATCGCTAAAATCAAAACCCAGTTCGGCTCCCCGGTTGGTTTGGGATTTCAGGTTAGTATTGGGAACTGTGTAATTCGAACCACCGATAAAACTACGGTACATCTGGTTCAGACCGGGTGCAGAGAAGTTTTTATAGGCTGCACCGCGTAGATCCAGTTGATTATTGAAATGATATTTAAAGCCGAGGCGGGGACTAAAGTGATTTTCATCTTGGTCAGCTAGACGGTTTTGAATCGGGCTGCCTGCATATTGTCCATAAGTTTCTGCATCCGAGGCTTTCCAGAAATCCTGACGTAAACCCAAAGTAATATCCAGAGGTAAGGTTTCAGGACGATACAAAGCTTGGGCAAGAATCCCTGCAAACTGATGCGTTGCTTCTGCGGTGATATTGCCCAAAAAACCGGTACTATTAAAAATATTCAGCGGGTCTTTCACTTCAATCTGGCGATAGTCAACGCCAAATTTAATATCTTCCAATTGTTTCCATTGGGTATTGGCAGTCAGGGAAGTACCGAAACTGTCATATTCCGCTTTTTCCTTCTGGCTGATAATCGATGTGCCATTATTTGGAGTTGCTAGGCTATAACCTGGAATAGAAGCATTTTGAGTCTGCATATCATTGGTTTGATACCACGCTAATGTATTCAATTTCCAGTCTGGGCTCAGCTCGGTGAGGCCAGTGGCAGCAATGCGAAACGTATTCCATTTATTTTCAGCATCCCGATATTGCAAGCCTTCTTCTTTAGTTTCGCTTGCAAGTAAGGCGAGTAGATACTCATCCTGCTGATTGGGGCTATAGATGGCTTTAACATTGAGCGTATCCACCTGATTTTCTGTTTTGCTCATGTCTGGATGGCGATATCGTTTCGGTACCTGCCAATAGCCATCAGACTGGCTGCCGTCATAATTCAAGCCGATTTTAAATTTTTCTGACAGCTCCCATCCTTGGCTGGCTCCGTAACTAACCGTATTAAAACTGCCATAACTTGCATAAATTGCACTGCCTTGTTCCGGCTGACGGGTAACAATATTAATTACGCCACCCATGGCCATATTGCCCCATAAACTGGTCGCACCACCGCCGCGGATTACTTCAATTCGCTCGACCTGTTCTTTAGGAATTTGGGCCCAGTTGATAGTTCTAAAATAAGGATCATTGGCGGGAATACCATCGACAAGCACCAGATTTAAACCATTGGTGGAGGTGCCAAAACCACGGATGCTGATGAGCTGGCTAGTTGGATGTAATTGGGTCGATAGGCGGGCCGGAGTAAAGACGCCAGGAATTTTGTTAATAATCTGGTCAATACTGCTTTGTGGTGCATTTTGAATCTGTTCATGTTCAATGACCGTCGTACTCATGTCCATATCCTGTAAATTACTGCCACGGCTGGCCATCACGGATATAGGTGCTAATTGTTCGAGCTGCTTTGCTGGACTTTCTTCTGCATGAATAAGATTACAAGTCAAAATTGCGAGTGAAAGTGCGCTGAATTTAAATAAATTATTTTGTGTATTCATTATTATTCCACCTGAATCAGGAAAAAAGGAATGTCGAACCACATACTGAAAGTAAGTAGTTTGAATATTTTTAAAAATAATTAAGACAACTGTTTAGGTTATGAACTAGATAGAAAGTGGAGGACCACGATTTTGGAAGAAGGTTAAGTAAAGTTTTTGATAACGCTTGAGACTGGAAACAGGTAAACGATGAGGTGTTTTGCCCAAAATTAATGTCAGTAAGATGAGAAGGCAGGCAAGCCAAACAGGATTAAAATTCTGTCCCAAAACCAGACAGAATTTACAAAAAGTATCTGCGCTATACAGGATTTTTTCTTCTACATTGCGCTGTTCAGCTAATAGGAAAGATTTCTGGATCTGCGGCTGTGTCGCTTCTAATTTAATATGATCAGAATGGGCTTCCGGTGGATTGAAAATAGCAAGTTGCTTGCAGATTCCAGACCTAAGCTCAGGATGTGTTTGCAAAATGGGCGTAATAAAGACAGAAAGCTGCATTAGCCATGCAAAGATGGCGAATATAATAGAAGCTTTCTGAAAGGTTAAACGCACAATCATCCAACCTATATAAAAGGCGTATAAATGATTATATAACGTTTTTTGATTTTAAAAGTGCTAATGGATAGTTGTAGTAATTCAAGATAGATAAATAGGGTTATGGGGGGTATATATTTAAATGAGTATTTATTTTTAAGCAAATAGAATAGTTTTATCTTTAGGTTTATTTTTTAAAATATAAATATAATCAAAAACTTACTATATTAAAATATTTTCTTAAAAATAATTTATGTATTTTATAACCTGATTTATTTTTCAAATATATTTTTAATTTTTAAAACCTCCTTATTTGTGGAGGTTGTTGTGATAAATAATGAAATCAAAATTTAATTGAATAATTTTTTAGTCAATAAAATAAAATCTTAAATTTAGAGGTATGGCTAGATTTAGCTTATTTTTATTTAACTCTTATATTTTATTTTCAAATTTTATAGGTATGCCAATTCTATCATTTTTATAAAAAAGTGCTCTGTACACGACAAATTTCACAGAACCCTTATCCTATCAGGATTCTGCTTTCTTAAAATTGCCAAAATTTCCTTAAACTCTTCTTTTTTCCCAAAACCAATTAAACGCTGAATCGCCATTTGAACA